>NZ_JBEOSF010000009.1:0-233642 GCF_040302725.1 Kitasatospora sp. NPDC097605
AGGACGAGTTGTCGATGACACCGCTGGAGGCGGTCCACGGCGCGGCCGTGCCCGTCTCGAAGCCCGCGTTGCCGAGCAGCTGCGCCGGGGTGCAGGTGCCGCCACCGCCGCCGGTGACCGTCCAGGTGAAGCTCGTGCTGCCCGTCTTCGCCGCCGCGTCCTTGGCCGTCACGGTCACGTTGTACGTGCCCGCCGTGGTCGCGGTGCCGCTGATGACGCCGGTGGAGGCGTTGATCGACAGCCCGGCCGGCAGGCCGGTGGCCGAGTAGGTGTACGGCGTCGAGCCGCCGCTCGCCTGGATCTGGAGGTTCGCCGAACCGCCCACCGCCGTCGACTGGTTGCCGGGGTTCGCGACCGAGACGGAGCCGCTGCCCGCGGGCTTCGTCAGCAGGCAGCCGCTGACGTTGAGGTCGATGACGCGCCCGTTGCCCAGGCAGGTGGTGAACCAGTAGGTCTCCTGGCCGTAGCTCTGCCCCTGGTGCGCCGTGGTGGTGCCGTCGGCGGCGACCTCGCACGGGTTGTTGAGCGTGCACATCTGGCCGTCGTCGTTGCCTGTGTTGTTGATGCCGACGACCTTCTTCGTCGCGGCGTCGACGATCGGGGAGCCCGAGGTGCCGTGCGTGGTGTTGCAGCCGGCGCTGTAGCGGATGGAGTCGCGCCAGGTCCACGCGTCCTCGCGCAGCGTGCCGACGAAGCCGTTGATGGAGCAGTTCCAGGTCTGCTTCCAGTACGAGGACGGTATGAACATCGACGAGCCGTCGACCGGGTGGGTGTCGCTGATGGTCAGCGCCGTCGCGCCGAACTTGGAGGTGATCGACCCGAAGGTGTCGGTGAGCTGGTACAGCGCGACGTCCGTGCCGGTCATCGTGGCGTAGAGGATCTTGTCGGCCGTCACGGTGCCGAGGGAACCGCCCGAAGCGTTGAGCAGGGTGCCGCTGCGGCTGGCGGTCTGGTTCTGGATGACCTGGCCGGCGGACGGCATGGTCGGCAGGCAGTGGCCGTTGGTGAGCATGAGGGCCCGGTCGGCGTCGACCGAGGAGGGGTAACGCACCAGCGAGGCGGAGCAGTTGCTCAGCGCGATGGTGGACGTCAGGTCACCGGCCTGCACCGCCTGCGCGGGCGCGACTGCCACGGAGGTCAGGACCCCGGCAATGACAGCGCTCGCGGCGGACGCGGCGGCAAGTCTCTTGAACATGGCTCTCCTTGTGGGGGATGCGGGGCGTACGACCGGTTGCGGACGCCCGCGCCGGACGAAAGTGCCATGACCACTTCAAGAGGTCAACCGTGCGGGCAGAAGTCGTGTGCGGAAATTCGCCAGAGCAGGGCCGATTGGAGGCTGGAGAGCTGCCGGATCGTGAACTCGGCTGGCACCGCGCGGTGCTCGGATGTCGTTTCGGTACCGGGAATCCGATCGCCCGCCCCGGAGGTCCGCAACGCCCGAGTCGCCACAAGTTGCACGAAACAGCCACCGCCCTGCGTAAACCCGCGGGTCAGCAACGCTGCTCCCCGCACGACTGAGCAGCACACGGCAGAATCGGGCGTATGAACGACAGCTTTGCGCAGCTCGGAACCGTCACCGCGCCCTCCGGAGTGCTCGTCTTCGGTATGGCGCTGTGGCTGGACCACTGGCCGGAGGTCGGGCCGCCGTTGTCCGAGCGGGCGCGGGAGGTGGTGGCGCGGGAGGCCAGGGGTGGGCACCTCATGGAGGGGCCGGCGGAGGCGGTGGCCGTTGCCGTCGACGGCACGCGGGCGCTGGCGGTGCGGGCGCGGACGGCGCCGTCGCCGTTCGACGACGAGCCGGCGATCGCCGTGCTGGAGGTGGAGCTCGGGGTGCCGTGGCCGGCGGGGCGGGAGGAGTCGGTGCTGCTCGGGGACCTGCCGGTGGACCGGGGCGGGATGGTGCTCGGGGACGCGGTGGGGTTGGACGCCTGGATCGGGCTGGAGGGTGAGCCGGCCGACGGGCTCGCCGACGTCAGCTACTGGGGGCGCGACGAGGAGGAGGCCCACCAGCGGTTCGGCGGTGTGCGGATCCCGCAGTACGACGGGGACCGGCAAGGGATCTACAGCCTGCTGGACCTGCCCGTCGAGAAGGCGACGGCGCTCGCCGCCGAGATCGACGCGTTCGGCATCGGCGTGGTCTCGTCCGCCTCCCCGCACACGGACTTCCACCGCTTCGAGTGCGCCGGCCGCACCCGCCCGCTGGCTGTCGGCGAGATCGAGGTCGGCGGCCGTCCCGTGCTCGGTTTCGGCTGGTGCCAGGGCGACCACGCCGTCCGGCACCACGGTGAGCGGGACTGGGGTCGGGTGTACCCGGTCACCCTCGACCGTGGTGCGGACGGCGGGACGGTGCTGCGGTGGACCGTCCCGGAGTGGGACGAGGACGAGGAGGAGTAGCCCTCAGCGGAGGGCGAGGACGGGGCGGGCCGAGAGGTCGTCGGCGCAGTAGTCGCCGTCCTCGTCGTAGACCATCGCGGCGAGGTCAGGATGCCGGTTGGCCGTGGCGAGCGGCAGCCAGGCGAGGACGGTGCCGTAGCCGCCGCAGACCGACTCGCCGCCGTCGCCGCCGTAGATGACCCCGGGCTCGCTGGTGATCTCCGAGCGGTAGGTGTCATGGGCGATGCGCAGGCCGAAGGCGTTCGGCCCGGCCTGCGGACCGGTGCCGTCCCCGTACGGGATGCGGTCGAGCGGGGGCTCGTCGCCCCAGCGGAACAGGGTGTGCGCTCCGGCGCCGCAGGCGTGCTCCCACTCGTCGGAGGTGGGCAGCCGCAGGCCCTCGTCGGCGAGGACGGCCGGCATGCCGGCGGGCTCCTCGTCCAGCGGCTCGTCCTCGACGGCCATCAGCAGGGTCGGCACGGTGACGGTCCGGCGCGGGCTGAGGACCCGGGCGAGGTGACCGCGCAGGTCCCCGTCGCCGAAGCCCTGGCTGACGCTCTCCTCCTGGTAGCAGGCGAGGAGTTCGGCGGACGGCTGCCAACTCGCCACGTCGAACCCGACGGTGACCCGCCCGCCCGGTATCAGCGCGAACGTCCGCTCGCCGCGCTCGACCAGGACCCGGTGCAGCGGCGCGCCCAGGTGCTCGACCGTCTCGACGCGGTCGAGCCGTCCGCCCACGCTGCCCGCGACCTGGGCGGCGAGACGGCCGGCGGCGGCGAGGTCGAGGCGACGCCAGGCGGAGAAAGTGAGGGTTGCGAGTGGTTCGGGTGCCATGACGGGAGTCTGGCACGGGCCACTGACAATTGCCCGGCAAGCGGCCCGCGACAGTCCGAACGGGCGTCAACCGGCGTGCCACGACCGGCCGGTCACCCCGAGGCGTCCACCGCCCGCCGCAGCGGCGAAGGCCGGGTCAGCGCGTCCGAGCTGTCGATCCACTGGTCCACCCCGCCGGTGAGCGGGCGGGTGCGCAGCAGCGGGTCCGTCAGCGTCGCGGCGAGGGCGCGGGCGAAGCGGTCGGCCCGCAGGACGCGGTACGGGCGGGAGTGGTAGGGCCGGGTGGCCGGGTCGACGGGCGGGGTGAGGCCGGTGGCGTTGTGGAGGGCGGCGACGGTCTCGTAGGCGGTGCAGAGGTGGCGCTCGCGCTCGGGGTGGGTGTCGGCGGCCAGGGCGGCGCGCAGGGACGGGGTCAGCCCGGGCGCCACCGGGAGGCGGGCGAACGCCGAGCCGAGCCACTTGCCGTAGGGGGCGTAGCGGCGTTCGAGGAGCAGGCAGAGCCGCATCAGGTCGCGCACCAGGCGGCCGGCGGTGACGGCCGAGCCGAGGTCGTCGCCGACCTCGGCGCAGCGGCCGGTGAACGCCTCCTCCTGCGCGATCCGCTGCCACTGGCAGGCGAGCAGGTAGCGCCAGACCTGGTCGGGGTACCAGGCCAACGCGCGTCGCGCGGCGGTGAGTTCGCCGGTGCCGTCGTGGAAGACGGCACCGCCGGTGATCTCGGCGAGCCGCTGCTGGGGGAAGGCGAGCCAGTCCGACGCTCCCAGCTCGCCGAGCGGGCCGAGGTGGTCGGTGAGCCAGCCGGTGAGGTCATGGACGAGGACGCGGTGCCCGACGGGGCCGGCGGGGTCGTCGCCCACGCGGTAGCGGACGGGCCGGCCGCGCAGGGTGGCGGGGAGGCGTTCGGCGAACAGGCGGGTGAGGGGCCGGGCGCAGACGGGCGGCGTCCCCGGCCGGGAGGAAGAGGTCGAGGCACGGGCCCCAGTCGTGGTCGGTGGAGCGCGGCGTGTCGAAGCCGAGGACCTCGGAGCCGGCGCCGACCCGGGCGGCGGCGTACCGCAGGCCGGGGTGGGTGGCGGCGAGGATCGGGCGGACGGCCTCTTCGTGGAGGAGGCGGGAGAGTTCGATGCCGGGGACGAAGGGCGCGCTGGTCACCCGGCCAGCTTCACGGGCGGGACGGGGCGCCGTCCAACGGATTCGGCGGCGCCCCCGCCGCACGGGGCGGAGGCGCCCCCGGCACGCGGCCGGTGGCGCCTCCGTCCGGAGGATCCCGGGCTCCCCGCCTACGGCTGCGGGAAGTTCTCCTCGTCCACGTCGCTGGTCTTGGCGTTGCCTCCGACCTCCGCGGTCAGCGTGATCGTCCAGGAGACGTAGTTCCGGCCGCTCGTGTAGGAGAGCGACTCGTCGAACTTCGTGTAGCTGCAGTTCTGGGTGAACATCTTCAGCGAGGAGTCCCAGTCGACGCCGTCGGAGAAGAAGATGTCGTAGTCACCGTCCTCGATGCCCTCGATGCCCGCTTCCTTGCCCTTGCCGACGTACAGCGAGTGGACCGTCTTGCCGCTCTTGAGGAGCGAGACCACGGAGTCGGTGCTGCCCGCACTGTTGTCGACGTGGAACTCGCCCCCGCCGCGCAGCCGGCCCTTGGTGACGAACGCGCCGTTGTCGAGCGAGCGGGCCTGCTGCGGCGGGGTCTTCGGGACGGTGAAGTTGGTGGTGTACCCGGCGGCGGTCATCTCGGCGAGGGCGGCCGGGATCGCCTTCAGGCCCTCGGAGAGGCCGACCTGGGCGAAGGCGGAGCCGGTGGTGCAGTAGGTCCTGGACTTGATGTCGCTACGGATCTTGGTCAGATCGGTGGCGAGCTGCGACAGGGCCGTCACCAGCTGGCGCTTGGTGGTGCCGACGGTGGCCGGGGTGTCGCTCAGGCCGAGCCCGCTGCTCGCGGAGTTGGCCGCGCTGGCCGCCTCCTGGAGGCCGATCATGAAATTGTTCAGGTTGGCCGCCGGGTTGATCTTGCCGAGCGCGGCGCCGACCGGGTCGATGTACCCGGCGAGCACGGGCCCGTACGGCGTCGGCGTCGGCGTCGGGGTCGGTGTGGGGGTCCGGGTCGGGGCGGGCAGGGCGCTGAAGCCGTCCGACGGGCTGGACGCGGCCGAGCCGCCCGAACCTCCGTCGGCACTGCTCGAACTGCTCGAACCGTCCGAGCCGCCGCTCGAACAGGCGGCCAGCAGCAACGCGGTGCCCACCGCAACGCCGGCCTTGGTGAAGGACTTCATGCCGCTCCCCCGGGTGCTCTCTCGGTACTGGTACATGCACACTCCGTGCCATCCGCTGTCCCCGCCGCCATGATTCCGATCCGACAAGACGCGGTCAACAGGGCTCACTTGCGGCGCACCGAAGCGTAGCGGGGGCGTGCGACAGGGCGCACGGAGCGGTCCCCGCCGTCAACTACGATCAGGACGTGCTCAGCCTCACGGGTGTTCCCCTCCAGATCATCGCCTCCGTCATCGCGCTCGGCGTCTTCGCCGCCACGATGTGGCTCTGGCCGAGATTCGGCGGCGGCGGCTGGAAGGCCTGGACCGGACGGATCGGCGCGTTCCTCGCCACCCAGATCGCCGTGCTCGTCGCCATGGGGCTGATCGCCAACGGCTACTTCGGCTTCTACAGCTCCTGGAGCGACCTGCTCGGCACCAACGGCAAGCCGGGCACGGTGGTGGACCACCAGCCGAACGCGGCGGCCGCCCTGGCCGTCACCGGCGAGAAGAACATGTACTCGGCGCAGGGCTCGGCCCGCGACCGCTCCGGGCTGATCCAGGAGGTCTCGGTCCGCGGCAAGGCGAGCGGCCTGAGCAGCGACGCCTTCGTCTACCTGCCGCCGCAGTACTTCCAGCCGGAGTACGCGCAGCGCAAGTTCCCGATGGCCCTGGTGCTGGCCGGCTACCCGGGCTCGGCGGAGAAGCTGATCACGCTGATGCAGTACCCGGCCTCCGCGCTCACCGCGATCGAGCAGAACAAGATGCCGCCCACCGTCCTGGTGCTGATGCGCCCGACGCTGTCCGGCAACCGCGACACCGAGTGCATGGACATCCCCGGCGGGCCCCAGGTGGAGACCTTCTTCACCAGCGACCTCCCGACGGCGCTGGCCGCCAACTACCGGATCGGCACCGACCCCGCCAACCGCGCGGTGATCGGCAACTCGACCGGCGGCTACTGCGCCCTCAAGTTCGCGCTGCGCAAGCCGGACGCCTACCGGGCCGCGGTCTCGCTCTCCGGCTACTACACCGCGCCGATCGACGAGACCACCGGCGACCTGTTCGCCGGCAACGCCCAGCTGAAGCTGGAGAACGACCTGGTCTGGCGGCTGAAGAACAAGCCCGCCGAGCCGGTCGCGCTGCTGCTCGCCACCAGCTACGACGAGAACAACTACGCGGGCACCCAGGCCATGGTCAACGCCTTCAAGGCGCCGACCAAGCTCTCCACCATCACCCTGGACACCGGCGGCCACAACTTCCACACCTGGACCCGGGAGATCCCGCCCGCCCTGGAGTGGCTCGGCAAGCACCTGACGATGCCGCAGGCCGCCTAGGACACCGAGGGACGACGGGGACGGCGCGGCGCCGGTCAGATCACAGACGGCTCATACCCGCGTCTCACGGTTCTCTCAGGCGGGCGCCCGAGCGTAGCGCCCATGACCACGACCAGCCTCACCCCACCGGCCGGCGAGCCCTGGCCGGAGGCCGGGGACTACCCGCCCCCGGTGCTGCCACCCGCCCCCGTGCCGGAGGGGGCGGCGCCCGGGCGGCCCGCCGCGCCGCCGCTGTTCCCGGAGCTCCCGCCGCCGCCCGCCGGTCCCCGGGGGCCGGCGTCCTGGGCGGAGCGGCTGCGCACCCTGCCGGCCCGGACCTGGCGCGGCCGGGTCGACGACCCGCGCTGGGTGCGGCCCGCGCTGCTCGCGCTGCTGGCGGCCACCGCCGTCCTCTACCTCTGGGGGCTGTCCGCCTCCGGCTGGGCCAACTCCTTCTACTCGGCGGCCGCCCAGGCGGGCAGTCAGAGCTGGCAGGCCTTCTTCTACGGCTCCTCGGACGCCGGGAACTTCATCACCGTCGACAAGCCGCCGCTCGCGCTCTGGCCGATGGCGCTCTCGGCGCGCGTCTTCGGGCTCTCCTCCTGGTCGGTACTGGCCCCGCAGGCGCTGATGGCGGTGGGCACGGTGGCCGTGCTGTACGCGACGGTGCGCCGCCGCTTCTCGCCGCTCGCCGGGCTGCTGGCGGGCGCGGTGTTCGCGCTGACCCCGGTGGCGGCGCTGATGTTCCGCTTCAACAACCCGGACGCGCTGCTGGTGCTGCTCCTCACGCTGGCCGCGTACGGGCTGCTGCGGGCGGTCGAGGCGGCCGGTACCCGGTGGCTGGTGTTCACCGGGGTGATGTTCGGACTGGCCTTCCTCACCAAGACCCTGCAGGCCTTCCTCGTGCTGCCCGCGTTCGCGCTGATCTACCTGGTGGTCGCGCCGACCGGGCTGTGGCGGCGGGTGCGCGGGCTGCTGGCCGGCGGGCTGGCGATGGTGCTCGCGGGCGGCTGGTGGGTCGCGGTGGTCGAGCTGGTCCCGGCCTCGGCGCGGCCGTACATCGGCGGCTCGCAGGACAACAGCTTCCTCTCGCTCACCTTCGGCTACAACGGCTTCGGCCGGCTCAACGGCAACGAGACCGGCAGCGTCGGCGGCGGGCGCAACCGGATGCCGGCCGGGGCCGAGGCGGTCTTCGGCGGCGCACCGGGGGGCGCGGCCGGGGCGGCCGGGGGTCCGCCCGGCGGGATGCGCGGCGGGGGCGGCTGGGGCGAGACCGGCATCAGCCGGCTGTTCGACGGCGACATCGGCGGACAGATCGCCTGGCTGCTGCCCGCCGCGCTGATCCTGCTGCTGGTCGGCCTCTGGGCCACCCGCCGCCACCCGCGGCCGGACACCGCCCGCGCGGCGTTCCTGGTCTGGGGCGGCTGGCTGCTCTGCACCGCGCTGACCTTCAGCTTCATGTCCGGGATCTTCCACCAGTACTACACGGTGGCGCTGGCCCCGGCGGTCGCGGCGCTGGTCGGCATGGGCGTCGACGGTCTCTGGCGGGCGCGGCACCGGCTGCCGTACGCGGCGGTGCTGGCCGGCACGCTCGCGGTGACGGCGGTGTGGGCGTACGTGCTGCTCGGGCGCAGCAAGGACTTCCTGCCGTGGCTGCGGCCGGCGGTGCTGGTGGGCGGGCTGCTCGCGGCGGTGGCGCTGCTGGTGGCAGGACCGCTGGCGGCGAGGCTCGCGCGCCGGGCGGACGGCTCCGCGGACGGCTCCGCGAACGGCGTCCCGGCCGGGCCCTCGCGGCTCGCCGGGCGGCTGGCGGCGGTGGCGGGCCTGGTGGGCGCGGCGGCGGCGCTGGGCGGACCGGCGGCGTACGCGGTGGAGACGGTCAAAACCCCGCACCAGGGCTCGATCGTGCTGGCCGGGCCGGCGGTGGAGGGCGGCTTCGGACCGGGCGGCCGGCGCGGCCCCGGCGGCGCGGGTGGCGGGCCGGTGCTGTGGCAGAACGGCCGGATGGTCGCGCCGCAGCAGGACGGCGGCCAGGACGGTGTGCCTGGGCTCCCGCAGCAGGACGGCGGCCGGACCGGCCGCACCCCGAACGGCGCCGGCGGGCAGGGCCCGTACGCCTTCACCGGCGGCGGCCCAGGCGGCATGGGCGGGCTGCTGAACGGCGCCAAGGTGAGCACCGAGGCGGCCGACCTCCTGAAGCAGGGCGCCGACGACTACCGCTGGGCCGCCGCGACCGGCGGTTCGCAGAACGCCGCGAGCTACCAACTCGCCTCCGGCGTCCCGGTGATGGCCCTCGGCGGCTTCAACGGCACCGACCCGTCGCTCAGCCTGAGCGCCTTCCAGCAGTACGTGCGGGAGGGCAAGGTGCACTGGTTCATCGGCGACGCCTCGCCGCGCGGTACGGCCGGAGGCCGGACGAACGGCGCCCCCGGCGGCCAGGACGGCGAGTCGTCCCAGGCGCAGGCGGCGCAGATCGAGGAGTGGGTGGCGAGCCACTACACCGCCCGCACCGTCGGCGGCTCGACCTTCTACGACCTCAGCCGGTCCCCCACGTCCTGACCCGAACGGCGGGGCGCGCCACGGTGAACGACCGTGGCGCGCCCCGCCGTTGTGCTAGCGGCGCGTCACTGGGCGGCGTCGGTCGCGCAGCGGATCCCGGCGGCCGGCACCGTGCCGTCGACGAGGAAGGAGTTCACCGCCGTCCGGATGCACTCGCTGCGCCCGTAGCCGGTGTGGCCCTCGCCCTCGCGGGTGAGCAGGACGGCGTTGCCGAGCTGGGCGGCGAGCTTCTCGGCGTTGGCGTACGGCGTGGCCGCGTCGCCGGTGGAGCCGACCACCACGATCGGCGTCGCGGCCTTGGAGGTGATCGCGTGCGCCTTCTCGGCCGAGCGGAAGGGCCAGTTGCGGCAGTCGGGGTCGAACAGCGCCGAGCCCGGCTCGCGCCGGCTGATCAGCGGGGCCTTGGCCGCCATCTCGGCGTACGCGGCCTGGAGGGCGTCGCCGGTCGGGACGCCGGTCGCGCCGTCGGCGCAGTAGATGGCGGTGTAGGCGTCGGCGGAGACGCTGTAGTGGCCGTCCTTGTCGCGCTTGTTGTAGGAGTCCGCGTACGCGAGCAGGTAGTCGCCCTTGCCGCGGACCATGGCCCAGCCGATGTTGTTGGCCAGGGCGTCCCAGGCGCTCTCGTCGCCGTAGAGGCCCTCGATCACGCCGGTCCAGGCCGCGGTGGCGGTGAGGACGCGCCCGTCCTTGGTGGTGAGCGGCTTCTGCTTGAGCCCGTCGAGGAAGTCGGCGAGCTTCTCGGGCGCCTTCTCCGGGTCCTTGCCGAGCGGGCACTGCGCCTGCTTGGCGCAGTGGGCGGCGAACGCCCGCAGCGAGCGCTCGAAGCCCGCGTACTGCTCGATGTTGTTCTCGGCCAGTGGCTTGGCCGGGTCGACCGCGCCGTCCAGGACGAGCCGGCCGACGCGGTCCGGGAACTCCTCCGCGTAGACGCTGCCGATGTAGGTGCCGTAGGAGAGCCCGAGGTAGCTGAGCTTCCGGTCGCCGAGCGCGGCCCGCAGCACGTCCATGTCGCGGACGGTGTCCCGGGTGCTGATGTGCTCCAGCAGCTTGCCGTACTTGGCCTGGCAGGCGTCTGCGAGGGCCTTGCCGTGCTCGGGGCCGAGGTCGTCGGTGGTGACCCAGGTGTCCCGGGTCTTGTCGTCCAGGCAGTTGACCGGGGCGCTGAGGCCGCTGCCGCGCGGGTCGAGGCCGACGATGTCGTAGTGGTCGCGCAGCGGGCCGTCGTAGTCCTTCTGGCCGCGCAGGATCATGCCGACGCCGCTGCCGCCGGGCCCGCCCGGGTTAACCAGGAGCGAGCCGGTCCGCTCGCCGGGCTTGGCGCTGCCGAGCCGGGCGACGCCGACGTCGAGGGTGTCACCGGCCGGATCGGCGTAGTCCAGCGGGACCTTGAGGGTGGCGCACTGCACCGCCGACTCGTCGATCTTCTCGGTCTTCGGGTCGTCCTTGCAGGCCGCCCAGGCGAGCTGCTGGCCGTAGAAGGCCTGGAGGGCCGGGTCGGCCTGGCCGGTGGGCTTCACGGTCGGCGTGGGGGTGGCGGTCGGGGTGGGCGTCGCGGTGGCGGTCGCCTGGTCCGCGGGCGACGGCGCGGTGGTCGCGGCGGTGGACGGCGCGC
Organism: Kitasatospora sp. NPDC097605; assembly: GCF_040302725.1. Taxonomy (NCBI): domain Bacteria; kingdom Bacillati; phylum Actinomycetota; class Actinomycetes; order Kitasatosporales; family Streptomycetaceae; genus Kitasatospora; species Kitasatospora sp. NPDC097605. The sequence continues at coordinate 10,938 of NZ_JBEOSF010000009.1, forward strand.
CCGAGGCCGCGCCGGTGGCGCCGCCCGAGCTGGTGCAGGCGGCCAGCAGGGCGGCCGCGGCGACGGCGGGCAGGGCGCGTCGCGAGAAACGGATGATCATCGAATGCACCGCATACGAATACCACCTGACGATCACACTGTTGACGGCACCCCACTCGCCGCGGCCCGCCCGCCGTGCACGCTTCCGGACAAAGAGCGACGAACCCCCTGAGGAAACGTTTCCTCAGGGGGTCGCTCAGCGGTCAGCCCTTCCTCGGCCGCTCGTCGGCCGCTCGTCGGCCGCTCCTCAGCCGCCGCACTGCTGCAGCATCGCCTTCTTGTCCGCCTCCGTCACCGGCAGCTGGTACTTCAGCGACACCTGCGCGAAGCGCACCGCGTACGAGCAGCGGATCTCCGGGTTGGCGGGCAGCCAGGCGGACGGGCCGGAGTCGCCCTTGGAGGCGTTCTGCGAGCCGTCGGCGGGGATGAGGTTGAGCGGGTCGTTGGCGATCTGCACCCGCTTCAGCTTCTCCCACTTGCTCGCGCCCATCTGCCAGTCGTACGACAGCGGCATCACGTGGTCGATCTGGATCTTCGAGGCCTGCTGCTTGTTCCAGTCCACCGACTTGCCGGTGTACGGGTCGTGGATGGTCATCGAGGTGACCACGCACTTCGAGCCGTCCTTGCGCTCCACCGCCGCACCGTCCCGGGCCAGCAGGTCGTTGCGGGTGTCGCAGTTGTTGTGACCGCCGGGTATGCCGTCCACGTTGTCGGTCCAGGCCGGGCCGAACTCATTGCGGTCGTAGCCGTCCTTGGGGCCGGCCGCGGCGGTGGCGACCTTAGCGATCAGCGCCCGGCCCGCCTTCTGGTCCTCGGGCGAAGTCAGCGGCGCCAGACCGGGCTTGGTGCCGTCGGGGTTCTCCAGCGGGCTGGTGCCCCGGCCCGCGGCGCCCGCCCCGGCGGACGCGCCGCCGTCCGCCTTCCTGTCGTCGTCCGAGCAGCTGCTCAGCACCAGGGCGGATATCAGGAAGACGGCGGCGGCGGACAGGGTGGTGCGACGGGCGGGCACGGGGACTCCCCAGGTGGGCGGGCTGCTGACGGCGCACCAGCAGACCAGCCGCCCCGTTGGGGGTCAAGCCACCACAACACGGAGCATTTCGATCATGGCGAAGCTCACACCCGCAGGGCCCGGACGACCTCCTCGACCACCGTCTCCAGCGGCGTCGCCGCCACCCCCAGCACCTCCCGGGTGAGCGCCGAGTCGAGCAGCAGCGGCCGGTCGTACAGGTAGGCCATCTCCTCGACCTCGGCGAGCATCTCATCGCCCGATCCGGCGAGTTCCGCCACCGGGACCGCCGTGAGCGCCGGCTCCGGCGCGCCGGCCGCCCGCGCCAGCCGCCCGGCCAGCTCGCGGGCGGACGCCTCGCTGGTGCTGGGCACGTGCCAGGCCCGGCCCCAGGACGCCTCGTTGCGGGCGGCGGCGACCAGGGTGTCGGCCACGTCGCCGACATAGCTCCAGCTGTGCGGCGCGGCCAGGTCGGCGGGGTAGCCGACCGGCTCGCCCGCCACCACGGCCGGTGCCACGGTGAAGGCGAACAGCGAGGTCGCGGCGCGGCCGAGGAAGTCACTGGCCCGCACCTCGGTGACCCGCGCCCGGCCCGCCCGGTGGGCGGCCAGCGCGTCCGCCCACAGGGCCGCGCGCAGCGTGCCCTTGCGGCTGGTCGGGGCGGCCGGCAGGTCCTCGGTGAGCGGGCCGTCCACCGGGCCGTAGCCGTAGACGTTGCCGAGCATGACGTAGCCCGCGCCGGTCCGCTCGGCGGCGGTCAGCAGGGCGGCGGCGAGCGGCGGGAACTCACCCGGCCAGCGGTGGTACGGCGGGGCCGCGCAGTTGATCAGCGCGTGGGCGCCCTCGACCAGCGCGGTGAGGGCGCCGGCGTCGGTGGCGTCGGCGGCGACCCGCTCGACGCCCGGGTGCTCGGGACCGGTGCCGCGCCGGGTGACGAGGCGGACCCGCTCGCCCTCCCCGGCCAGGCGCAGGGCGGTGGCGGTGCCGGTCGGGCCGGCGCCGGTGACGACGTGGAAGGACATGGGGGCTCCTGGGTCGGCCGAGGGGTGGTGGCGTCCGACGGGGCGGCGCCGTGATCAACTCTCGGCCAGGGCCCCGCCGCGCGGCAGGGCACCGGCTGCCAAGCTTCCGGAGGTTCTGGCCATGCCCCCGTCCGTACGGTCGCCCGGGGACGTCCACCGGGTCGCGGTCGTCGCCGTGCCCCCGGTGACCGCCTTCGACCTCGCCATCCCCGACATCGTCTTCGGCTCCGCCGAACTGGACGGCCGCCCGGTCTACCAGGTGCGGATCTGCACCGCCGAGCCGGGCCCGGTGGCGAGCACCAGCAGCCTCCAGGTCGTCGTCCCGCACGGCCTGGACGCGATCGCCACCGCCGACACCGTGCTGGTGACCGGCTCGGCCTCGCGCACCGACGCCGACGAGCGGATCCTCGCGGCCCTGCGCGCGGCGGCCGGCCGGGGCGCCCGGATGGCCTCGATCTGCACCGGCGCGTTCGTGCTCGCCCAGGCCGGACTGCTCGACGGGCACAGCGCCACCACCTACTGGGTGCAGGCGGGCGCGCTGGAGCACCGCTTCCCCAAGGTCCGGGTGCTCCCGCAGGCGCTGTTCGTCGACGACGGCCCGGTGCTCACCTCGGCCGGGCTCACCGCCGGCATCGACCTGTGCCTGCACATGGTGCGCACCGACCACGGCGCGGCGGTGGCCAACGCGGTGGCCCGGCTGGCGGCGGTCTCGGCGGTCCGCGACGGCGGCCAGGGCCAGGTGCTGCCGACGCCGGTGGCCGGGCCGGACGGCAGCTCGCTGGCCGCCACCCGCGCCTGGGCGCTCGCCCGGCTCGCCGAGCCGCTCACCCTGGCCGGGCTGGCCGCCCACGCGGGGGTGAGCGTGCGCACCCTCAACCGGCGCTTCCGGGCCGAGACCGGGACCACCCCGCTCCAGTGGCTGCTCACCCAGCGCCTCGAACAGGCCAGGGAACTGCTGGAGTCCACCGCCCTGCCGGTCGACCGGATAGCCGCCCGCACCGGCTTCGTCACCCCCGACTCGCTGCGCCGCCACCTCCTCCAGCGGGTCGGCATGACGCCGCGCGCCTACCGCGCGCACTTCACCCGGCCGCCGGCCCGCGCCGGCGGCTGACGACGGGCGGCTGACGACGGGCGGCTGACGACGGGCGGCTGACGAGCGGCCGCCTTCGGCACCGCCGCTCGTGGAATCGCCCAAGCGGTGCCGGGCCGGCTGGGCGGCGGCGGCCGGGGCGGGCACGCTGGGCGCATGGAACAGAGCGACGCGGTAACGGCCCTGGTGCTGGCCGCCGGGGGCGGGCGGCGGCTGGGCGGGCGGCCGAAGGCGCTGATCCGCTACCGGGGCCGGCCGCTGGTGGAGCACGCGGTGGCGGCGGTCCGGGCGGGCGGCTGCCGGGAGGTGACGGTGGTGCTGGGCGCGGACCGGGAGCGGGTGCGGTCGACCGCCCATCTGCCGGGCTGCCGGCTGGTCGCCAACCCGGACTGGGAGACCGGTCTGGGCTCCTCGCTGCGCACCGGCCTGGCCGCGCTGCCCGCCCGGTCCCCGGCGGTGCTGGTGATGCTGGTGGACACCCCGGGGGTCGGCCCGGCCGCGGTGGCCCGGCTGCTGGCCGCGCACCGGGCCGGTGCGGAGCTGGCCGCCGCGGCGTACCACGGCCGGCGCGGGCACCCGGTGCTGATCGGGGCCCGGTACTTCGCCGAGGCCGTGGAGGGCGCGCACGGCGACGCGGGGGCGCGCGCCCTGCTGACGGCGCACCCGGACGACCTCACCCTGGTCGAGTGCGCCGATGTCGCCACCCCGGACGACCTGGACACCCCCGCCGACCTCGCCCGCTGGGACGCGCGGTGACTCGGGGGCCGCACCGGACCGCACGCGTACATTCCCGTCCACCCCGGTCGCGGGCCGGTCTCCCACGCAAGGGGGAGACGTCTCCTCCTCACCGCCGATCAATCGAGCGCACACCCCTGATTCGTCCCTGAGGATTGCCGCATTCCGCGCCGCACCCCCCGGGTTTCGGGGAGCATGGGACACGTCACCCACCCCCGATTCGAACGGACGGTGCCCGCGATGCCCGGACTGCCCGACGACTTCACCGGACACGACCCGGCCGGGCGCGGCCCGGGGGCGACGGGTGGCGCCCGGGCGATCCGCTGCCCCGCCTGCCGGCGGGAGCACCTGTACGAACCGCCGTCGCTGCCCTGCCCGTGCGGTGCCTCGCTCAAGGTGCCGCTGCTGCGCGGCGGAGTGCCGGTGCAGGTGCGCTTCCGGTCGTGGGAGGACTCCTGGCTGAGCATGCGCTGTCCGCACTGCGGACGCTCCGACCAGTGGCCGCAGCCCGAGTTCACCTGCAACTGCGGGGCCACCGTGCGGCTCCCGGTGGACCGGACGACCCGGCTGGGCGGCGGTTCCACCGCCGGACCGCTGGGCGCCGCCGCCGGCCCGCGGACCTCCCACCCGCACCCGGTGCGCCCGGCCCACTCGCTGGACGCGCCCGCCGCGGCGCCGCCGGCCGCGGGTGCGGGTGCCCCGGCGGCTCCGTGGCGGCGCCGGGCGCCGTTCCGCCCGCACCCGGTGCGCACCTCGCAGGACGCGGTGTTCACCGCGGCCCGCTACCTGGAGTGGCTGGGCTTCGACGACCTGGAGCTGACGGAGGCCCAGGAGCGCGACGGGGTGACCCTGCTGGGCAGCCGGATGGTCGCGCAGGTGGACACCTGGACCGAGCCGGCGGACGTGAAGTCGGTCGAGTGCCTCTGGCTGCAGACCCTGCACGCGGAGGAGATGGCCGCCGCGATGTTCACTCTTGCGGGCTATTCGCACCAGGCCACGGTGCGCGGCGAACAGCTGCTGGTGGCGCTGTTCAGCCTGGACCTCGCGGGCGTGCCGCAGCCCGCGAACGGCGCCGCGGAGGCTCTGATGGAGACCGGCTGGACGTCCTGAGGCCCCGTTCGGGCCCCGGCCGGACGCCCGCTGATCGTTTAGACGAAAACCCGCCCGGACGCAACAACCTCCGCTCGTGATCTGGTGCACAAGCTCGCCCCCGTGTTGAATTGCCGCCACAGCGCGGGCCCGTGGCACGTCGTGCCACGTCCGGGGAGGGGCCCGCGTCCTGCTGGATGGCGCACACAAGGAGGTGGCGTTGTCGGAGCACGGATGGGGCCCTAGTGGCCGGGACGCACGGGGGGCGGCGGCGCCTCCGGAGCCGGGGGACACCGTGTGGCGGCTGCGGTCCCGGGCGTGCTGGCGGGAGGCCGCCGAGCTGTTACGGCCGGCCGCCGAGCGCGACCCGACGGCGGCACTCGTCAGGGCGGAACTCCTGATCGAGCAGTGCCTGTTCACCGCCGCCCACTGGGGCCAGGCGGAACAGGCGCTGCGGCTGGCCGAGGCCGTCGCGGCGACCACCGAGCAGCGGGCCTCGGCGGCCTGCGCCCGGGGCTTCCTGGCGTACGTGGCCAGTGTGCTGGGCGCCCGCGACCGGCTGGACGAGGCGCAGGCGGCGCTCGGCCGCACCTCGGCCCTGCTGCCGCCGGACGCGCCGGGCCGGCCGCTGCTGGACTTCCGGCGGGGGCTGGTCGCGGAGAACCTGCTGCGCGATCCGACGGCGGCCTGGATCGCCTACCGGCGGGCGCACGACGGCGCCGGCGAGCGCGGCGACGAACTGCTCCGCTCGTCGACCTGGCGGCACCTGGCCGCGCTGGCCCTGGCGGCCGGGGACCGCGAGCGGGCGCGGGAGGGGTTCGACGCCTCACTGCGGCTGCGGGAGCAACTGGGCTTCACGGTGGGGGTGGCGCCGGCGCTGGCGGCGCTGGCCGAGGTGTCCGAGCCGGCCGAGGCCGTGCGGCTGCGGGCGGAGGCGACCCGGCTGGTGCAGGCGCTCGGGGGCGTGCCGGTCTGGCTCGCCCGCCAGCTGGGGGCGGGGCGCGCGTCGGGCACGCCCCCGGACGGGCGCGTCGAGCGGCAGACCCAGGGGCCGATCAGCTAAGGTGAGCCTAACCTGGCCGGGTCGAGCAGTGACCCGGCCAGGTTCGCCTTGCCGTTCCCGGGCTCCGCCAGGCCCCGGCCGGCCGGGCCCGGACGTACGGCGCCACGGCGCCCCCTCCCGGGGCGTGCCGGCGGCGGCCGGCCCTGGCCCGGGCGCGGTCCGGACGGTCCGGCGGCCCGGTCGACCCGATGGGCACGACCCATGACCGCGAGCAGCACCCGGTCCGCCCCCGAGCCCCCCGCCCCGGAGCCGGCGGCCGCCGCAGCCCTGCCCGGCGCGGGCGCGTACCGGCGGCTCGGGGAGGTGCTTCCCGAGCTGCGGGTGCGGTGGGCGCCGCCGCGCAGCGGGCGGGGGTGGATCACGGGGGCGGCACTGGTGGCCGATCCGGCGGCGCTGCGGGAGCTGGTGGCGTACGACGCCCGCCAGGGACTGGCCCGCTACGGCCGGGCGCTGCGGCCGGACGTGGCGGCCGGCATCGCTCTGCACCGGTTCGTCTGGCCGGTCTCGCTGCTGTTCACCCTGCCGTGGTTCCTGGAGCGCCGGGTGCCGCTGCTCGCCCCGGCCGATGTGTCGATCCGCCGCAGCAGCGGTGAGCTGACGGTCCGTCCGGGCCCCTTCGTCCGCCTGCCCGGCGACCTGGCGGCCGCCATGACGCCCGCTGCCACCGCGGCCACCGCGGCCGCCGTGGCCCGGACGGTGGCCGACGGGGCGGCGCTGGCCGGTGAACTGCGGGCGGCGCTGGCGGACTTCCTGGCCCCGGTGCTGGCCGCGTTCCGCCCGGAGGTGCGGCGCGGGCCGCGGGTGCTCTGGGCGATGGCCACGGACGCGGTGGTGGAGGGCCTCTGGTACGCCGGCGGGCTGCTCGGCGAGGAGGAGCGCGCGCGCAGGGAGCTCACCGCGCTGTTCACCGCGGGCGGTTGCGGCACGCCGGAGTGCGCGCCCTTCACGCCCGGCGCCGGATTCACCGCTCCGGCGCCCGGCTCCCCGACGCGCATCGAACGCTCCGAGCGATGCCGGGCCAGCTGCTGCCTCGTCTACACCGCGCGGATCGAGGCGATGTGCGCGGGCTGCCCCCGCGTGGCACGCCGTTGAGCGAGGTCGGAGGCGGTCCGGTCGTCCACCGCGGTCCACCCGTCGCGGCCCCCGGAATTCCCACGTCCCCTTTTCCTGAATAAATATGACGATAAGAACTATCCCTCGCCAGAAATCCCCCGCCTCGGTGCATTGACAGGAAATCAGCCATTCCCCGGCCGGGCATCCGTCATGATGGTCCCCGCCATCACGACGCGGGGAATTGCGACGCAGGAAAGCGAGGCTGGTCCAGGCGATGAAATTGTCCGACATACCGCTTGGTTGGGCCGTCATCGGCGTTGCGGTGCTGCTGGCCGGCGCGCTCCTGGTGGCGCTGGCCCGGAGCCGGGGAGCCGCGAGCAGCGGGAAGGCCGCGGACTCCTGGGAGCGGGCCGAGGAACGGCGCCGCCGCAAGGAGTCCCTGTACGGCGGGGCCTCGTACACCCTGCTGTTCTGCTGCGCGGCCGTGGCCGCCGCGCTCTCCTTCCACGGCCTGGTCGGCTTCGGGGTGCAGAACCTCAACCTGTCCGGCGGCTGGGAGTACCTGGTGCCGTTCGGCCTGGACGGCGCGGCGATGTTCTGCTCCGTGCTCGCCGTCCGCGAGGCCAGCCACGGTGACGCGGCGCTCGGCTCGCGGCTGCTGGTCTGGCTGTTCGCCGGGGCCTCGGCCTGGTTCAACTGGGTGCACGCCCCGCGCGGCTTCGGCCACGCCGGCGCGCCGCAGTTCTTCTCCGGCATGTCGCTCTCGGCCGCGATCCTCTTCGACCGCGCGCTGAAGCAGACCCGCCGGGCCGCGCTGCGCGAGCAGGGGCTGGTCCCCCGCCCGCTGCCGCAGATCCGGATCGTCCGCTGGCTGCGCGCACCCCGCGAGACCTACGCCGCCTGGTCGCTGATGCTGCTGGAGAACGTCCGCAGCCTGGACGAGGCGGTGGACGAGGTCCGCGACGACAAGCGCGAGCGGGCCCGGGAGAAGGAGCGCCGCAAGCTGGCGGGGCGCCGCGAGCGGGCCGAGATCCGGGCGATCAACCGCACCAACAGCGTCTGGCGCCAGCGCGGCGGCGGTGTGCCCCCGACGGCGGCCCGGCAGCTGGAGTCCGGCCCGGAGTCCGCCATAGCCGCCGCTGCCACCGCCACCACCGACAGCGGTGGTGACGGCGCGGGCCCCGGACCGGAGCGGCCCGCCGTCGAGGGCACCGTCACCCAGCCCGGCCTGCCGGCCAGGCCCGAGCGGCGCACCATCGACCTCACGGCGGAGGAGGAGACCGTCCCGCTGCCCCGGCTGGAGGAGCTGGAGCAGCGGCTGAAGGACCTTCAGCGGCAGTTCGGCTGACGCCCCGGCGGCCGCGCTCCGGCCCTCACTCCCCGGGCGTCACACTCAGTTCGAACCACATCCGCTTGCCTGTCCCCCGGGGCTCCACGCCCCAGCCGTCAGCCAGCGCCTCGACCAGCATCAGCCCGCGCCCGGAGGAGGCCTGCTCCCCCGGCGTGCGGCGGGTCGGCCAGAGGTCCGACTCGTCCTCCACCTCGACCCGCAGCCGTGCCCGGCCGCCGTCCGCGGCCGGCTCCCGGTAGAGGCGGGCGGTGAACATGGCGTCCCGGTCGGTGTGCCGGATGGCGTTGGTGACCAGCTCGGAGGAGAGCAGCTCGGCGGTGTCGATCAGTTCGGCCACCCCCCAGCGGCGCAGCGCGTCGCGCAGCTCGGCGCGGACCTCGGAGATCCGGGCGAGGTCGGCCTGGCCGATCCGGCGGCGCAGCTGCTGGGCGGCGAGCCCGCCCTCGGGGCCGTCCCAGCGCAGCAGGAGCAGCGCTATGTCGTCCTCGCGCTCGCTGGAGTCGGCGGCCTGCGAGGCGATCCGGTCGGCGAGGTCGTCCAGCGGGTCGCGGCCGCTCTCGCGGGGGTCCGCGAGCGGTTCGGAGAGCACCGCGGTGAGCCGGGCGATGCCCTCGTCGAGGTCCATGCCGCGGGCCTCGACCAGGCCGTCGGTGCAGAGCAGCACGGTCTCGCCCGGGTCGAGGCTGAACCGGGTGACCCGGTACTCCTCGTCCGGCGCGATGCCGAGCGGCAGCCCGCCGGCCACCGGGACGGTGGTGGCGGTGCCGTCGCCGCGCCGCACCACCGGGTCGAGGTGGCCGGCCCGCACGGCGTAGACGACGCCGTAGTCGACGTTGACCTCGGCGTAGGTGCAGGTGGCGAAGTGGTCGGTGTCGAGGTCGGCGAGGAAGCGGGAGGCCCGGGCCATCACCGCGGCGGGCGGGTGGCCCTCGGCGGCGTAGGCGCGCAGGGCGATCCGCAGCTGGCCCATGATGCCGGCCGCGTGCACGTCGTGGCCCTGGACGTCGCCGATCACCAGGCCGACGTGGCCGCCGGGCAGCGGCACCACGTCGTACCAGTCGCCGCCGATCTGCAGGCCGGAGCCGGCCGCCAGGTAGCGGACGGCGGTGGTGACGCCCGGCACGGACGGCACGGTGCGCGGCAGCATGACGCGCTGGAGGCCGGCCGCGAGCTCGTGCTCGGCGTCGTGCAGCCGTGCCCGGGCCAGCGACTGGGCGACCAGGCCGCCGAGGGTGGAGAGCAGGGTGCGCTCGTCGGCGTCGAGCCGGCGGTCGTCGTCGAAGCTGACCACGCAGACGCCGATCGCCCGGCCGCTGGCGACCAGCGGCAGGAACGCCCAGGAGCTGCGGCTGGTGCGGCGGGCCTGCTCCCAGACGTCGGGGTAGCGCTCGCGGTACTCCTCGCGGCTGGCGCAGAACACCGGGGCGCGGCCGCGCAGCGCCTCGGCGGCGGGGTGGCTCGGCGGCAGCACCGAGCGGTCGTAGCCGGCCAGCTCGTCGGCGCGGTAGCCGGAGGCGCCGAGCATCTGCACCCGGCCGGCCTCGAAGGAGGCGAGCACCAGGCCGTCCGGCGGCAGACCGGGCAGTGGCAGCTCGGTGAACACCCGGGCGACGTCCCGCACGGTGACCGCCTCGGAGAGCGCGCGGGCGGCCTCCTTGATGAAGCGGGAGCGCTCCTCGCGTAGCAGGGCGAGCCGGTCGGCGCGGTCGCGCTTGTGCAGCTCGACGGTGGCGTCCCAGACGAAGCCGACCATCCGGGAGGCGCGGCCGAAGGCGTCGGCGAGGACCCGGCCGCGGAAACGGACCGCCCGCATGGCGCCGGTCGGGCCGACCGTGCGGTAGTAGGCGCCGCACTGGCCGAGCTCGGCGACGGCGCGTTCGACCCGGCGGCGCACCACGGGGGCGTCCTCGGGGTGGAGCAGGGACAGGAAGGAGGCGGAGGTGCGGTCGAAGCGGCCCTTGTCGGCGGCGTCGAGGCCGACGATGGTGCAGGCGCGCTGGTCGCCCTCCAGGATGTCGCGGCGGATGTCCCAGTCGAACGAGCCGATGCCGTTGGCGGCCATCGCGGGTTCCAGCCAGTCCGGCGTGGTGTCGCCCGGGGAGAGCGGCAGTCCGCCGGAGAGCATCGGCGCGAGCCGGCCGGCCGCCAGGCCGGGAGCGGTGCGCAGCGCGTGCCGCCGGGCCGCCTGCGCGGGGGGTCTGGCCCGCCCGGAGCCGGTCGTGGACGGACCGGAAGGAAGGGCCGGCCCCGGTGACTCGGACTCTGTGGGCATGCTGCTCCTGCCGCTGCCGTGACGGACCGCGCCGACCGTCCGGACGGGCCGCGTGGCGTCTGTGGGTGGTGCTCGACGGTCGCGCGCCGACGGGCGGTCAGTGGTCGAGGTGGTCCTTCCCCGCCGCCTCTCGCACGTGGGCACACATTCCCACCATCCTGGCCAATGTTCGGCCGAGCGGCAATGGCAACGGGCCGGAAATCTTCCCTTCCGCCTTCACTTCCGGGCATCGTTCGACAGCGAACAGTGCTCGTACGACAAACGGCGGCCGACCGGAACGGAGCAGGTCCGGGTGGTCTCAGCCGCCGACGGTGGCCAGCTCGAACCAGGTGACCTTGCCGTCGCCGCGCAGCTGGACGCCCCAGGAGTCGGCGAGCGCCTCCACCAGCAGCAGTCCGCGGCCGGAGGTGGCGTACGCGTCCGGGTCCCGGCGGCGGCCGGGCAGCCGGGCGGTGCCGTCCTGGACCTCGATGCGCAGCCGCTGGTCGCCGGTGAGCACCGCGTCGAAGACCGCGCCCTGGCCGGTGTGCTGCAGCGCGTTGGTGACCAGTTCGGAGGTGAGCAGCTCGGCGGTGTCGGCCAGCTCGGGCACGCCCCACACACCGAGCGCGGCGCGCAGCCGGCGGCGGACCGCTCCGACGCCGACCAGGTCGGCGGCCTCCAGCGCCAGGTGGAGCCTGCGGTTGAGCGCGCACCCCGGCGCCGGTACGCCCGGCCGGGTGACGCCCGCCGCGCCGACCGCGTTCGCGGGGCCGGCCGTGCCCGCCGGGGCGCCCTGGCCGGTACCGGTCACCCGGAAGGCTCCCCCCGAACTCGTCCGCTGCCGCGGGAATCGCGACTGACCGTCCATCACCCTGCCCCCGCCCTCGTTCCTGGCCGCCGGTCCGGATCCCCCGCCGGTCGGTCGGCCCCCTTGGTACTGACCAATCATCCTCATGCCCAGCTTTCGGCATTTGGAACAGTGCCCAGGCGATCACCTGGGGTGAAAGGGGCACGAGGCGCTTCACGTGATCCAACCGGCCGCGCCGGACGGGTTTGCGAAGCGTACGGGCGGTTTTCGACCTCCGGCGGCGCCGCGCCGGTCCGCCGACGGGCCGATCGCCACGGGAGCGGCAAGGCTGGACAGGGCGGGCGGCTCCGGGTTCAATGGCCGGAGATGTTTGAACGCCGTTCTAACAGCCTTCACCCCCCTCTCCCGGCGACCGCGAGCGAGGAACCGTGCGACTGACCCCCACCGAGCGGGACCGGCTGCTGATCTTCACAGCAGCCGAGCTGGCCCGCGCCCGCCGCGCCCGAGGCGTCCGCCTCAACATCCCCGAGGCGACCGCGCTGATCGCCGACACCGTCTGCGAGGCCGCCCGGGACGGCCGGCGCCTCGCCGAGGCCATCGAGGCCGGCCGCTCGGTGCTCACCGCCGACGACGTGCTGCCCGGTGTGCCCGACGTGGTCACCGTGGTCCAGGTCGAGGCGGTCTTCGACGACGGCACCCGCCTCGCCGTGGTCAACGACCCGTTCCGGGGCGCCGGCTCGCTCGGCGACGAGGCCCCCGGCGGCGCGCTGCTCGGCGACGGCGCCGGCTACGACCCGGTCGAGGAGACCGTCGTCGTGCCCGTCCACAACACCTCCGGGGTGCCGATCTCGGTCACCTCGCACTTCCACTTCTTCGAGGCCAACCCGCGCCTCGCCTTCGACCGCGCCGCCGCCTACGGCACCCACCTGGCGATCCCGGCCGGCTCCTCGGTGCGCTTCGACCCGGGCGCCACCGTCGACGTCGGCCTCGTCCCGATCGGCGGCGAGCGGGTCGCGATCGGCTTCGCCGGCCTGGTCGACGGCCCGCTGGACGCCCCCGGCGCCAAGGAGGCCGCGCTGGCCAAGGCCCGCGCCACCGGCTACCTCACCCACTTCGACGACGCGGAGGTCGAGTCGTGACGTCCATCACCCCCCACGACTACATCTCCGTGCACGGCCCGCGCGCCGGCGACCGGATCCGGCTCGGCGACTCCGGGCTGATCGTGCGCGTGGAGTCCGACTCCCAGGCGCCGGGCGACGAGTTCCTGGCCGGCTTCGGCAAGACCGCCCGCGACGGCCTGCACCTCAAACCCGCCGCCGTCCGCGACACCTGCGACGTGGTGATCAGCAACGTCCTGGTGATCGACGCGGTTCAGGGCATCCGCAAGACCTCGATCGGCCTGATCGCCGGGCGGATCGCCTCGATCGGCCGGGCCGGCAACCCCGACACCATGGACGGCGTCGACGTGGTCGTCGGCACCGGGACCACGATCGTCTCCGGCGAGGGCATGATCGCCACCGCCGGCGCCATCGACACCCACGTCCACCTGCTGTCGCCTCGCATCATGGAGGCCTCGCTCGCCTCCGGCGTCACCACGATCATCGGCCAGGAGTTCGGCCCGGTCTGGGGCGTCGGCGTCAACTCGCCGTGGGCCCTGCGGCACGCCTTCAACGCCTTCGACGCCTGGCCGGTCAACATCGGCTTCCTCGGCCGCGGCTCCTCCTCCGACGAGGCCCCGCTGATCGAGGCGCTGGCCGAGGGCGGCGCCTCCGGGTTCAAGGTGCACGAGGACATGGGCGCCCACACCCGCGCCCTGGACACCGCGCTGCGGGTCGCCGAGGAGTACGACGTCCAGGTCGCCCTGCACACCGACGGCCTCAACGAGTGCCTCTCCGTCGAGGACACCCTCAAGGTGCTGGAGGGCCGGACCATCCACGCCTTCCACATCGAGGGCTGCGGCGGCGGCCACGTGCCGAACGTGCTCAAGATGGCGGGCGTGCCGAACGTCATCGGCTCCTCCACCAATCCCACCCTGCCGTTCGGCCGGGACGCGCTGGGCGAGCACTTCGACATGATCGTCTCCGCCCACGACCTCAAGACCGACCTGCCCGGCGATGCCGCGATGGCCCGCGACCGCATCCGGGCCGGCACGATGGGCGCCGAGGACGTCCTGCACGACCTGGGCGTCATCGGCATCACCTCCTCCGACGCCCAGGGCATGGGCCGCGCCGGCGAGACCGTGCGCCGCACCTTCGCCATGGCCGGCAAGATGAAGGCCGAGTTCGGCCCGCTCGACGGCGGCTTCGGCACGGTCGAGAGCGGCGACGACAACGAGCGCGTGCTGCGCTACATCGCCAAGCTCACCATCAACCCCGCCATCGCCCACGGCCTCGCCCACGAGGTCGGCTCGATCGAGATCGGCAAGCTCGCCGACATCGTGCTGTGGCGCCCGGACCACTTCGGCGCCAAGCCGCAGCTGGTCCTCAAGGCGGGCTTCCCCGCCTACGGCGTGGTCGGCGACCCCAACGCCTCCACCGACCGCTGCGAGCCCCTGGTGCTCGGCCCGCAGTTCGGCGCGCACGGCGCCACCGCCGCCGACATCTCGGTGGCCTTCGTCGCCCAGGCCGCCGCCGACGCCGCCTACCTCGACCGCCCCGCCGACGGCCTGCCCACCCGGCGCCGGCGCGTCGGCGTCCGGAACACCCGCGGCATCGGCCCGCGCGACATGGTGCGCAACGCCCGGACCGGCCACGTCGAGGTCACCGAGACCGGTCTGGTCTCGCTCGACGGCGCCCCGCTGCGCTCCGAGCCGGCCGACAGCGTCTCGCTCAGCCGCCTCTACTTCCTCTGACCCTCCCCGCCCCACCGAAGGACGCCGCGATGACCACCCCCACCCCCGCCTCGCTCGGCTACCGGATGCCCGCCGAGTGGCACCCGCACGAGCGCACCTGGATGGCCTTCCCGACCGACAACCCGACCTTCGACACGCCGGAGCACCTGCACGCGGCGCGCGAGGCCTGGGCGAACGTCGCCGACACCATCGTCCGGTACGAGCCGGTCACCCTGGTCGTGAACACCGGTGAGACCGCGGAGGCCCGCAAGTACGTCTCCGACGAGGTCGAGATCGTCGAGCGCCCGCTGAACGACGCGTGGATGCGCGACATCGGCCCGACCTTCCTGGTCGACGGCGAGGGCGGGCTGGCCGCCACCGACTGGATCTTCAACGGCTGGGGCGCGCAGTCCTGGGCCCGCTGGGACAAGGACCAGCACATCGCCGAGCACATCGGCGAGCTGACCGGGGTCCAGCGGTTCGCCTCCCGGCTGATCAACGAGGGCGGCGGCATCCACGTCGACGGCGAGGGCACGGTGCTGGTCACCGAGACCGTCCAGCTGGGCGAGGGCCGCAACGCCGACTGGACCAAGGAGGAGGTCGAGGCCGAGCTGCACGCCTTCCTCGGCACCACCAAGGCGATCTGGCTGCCGCGCGGGCTCACCCGCGACTACGACGAGTTCGGCACCCGCGGGCACATCGACATCGTCGCCTCCTTCGTCCGCCCCGGCGTCGTCGTCGCCCACGTCCAGCCGGACCCGGCCCACCCCGACCACGAGGTGTGCCGGGAGCTGGTCGCGATCCTGCGGGCGTCCACCGACGCCCAGGGCCGCCCGCTGGAGGTCGTCGAGCTGCCCGCCCCCACCGTCCTGCTGGACGAGGAGGGCGAGCCGGTCGACTACTCGTACATCAACCACTACGTGGCCAACGGCGCCGTGGTGCTGTGCGCCTTCGACGACCCGCGCGACCAGGAGGCCGCCGCCGTCCTGGCCGAGGCCTACCCCGGCCGCACGGTCGAGCTGGTCGACGCGCGCGAGATCTTCGCCAACGGCGGCGGTATCCACTGCATCACGCAGCAGCAGCCGAAGGCCTGACCCGCCGGGCTTCCCGGTCCCGGCGCTACCGGGTCGCTACCGGTGGTACCTCCCCAGGTCGTCGGTGGTGAGTCCGTGGGAGCTGTGCATCGCGATCGAGCTGTAGGAGGAGCGGAGGGCCCTGAGCTGGGCCAGCCGCTCCTGCTCGGCCAGCACCCCGTCGAGGTTCTCGGTCGGGCCGTTGTGGCGCCGGTGCAGGTACACCGCCAGGCCGGTCACCAGGACAGCGAGACCGGCGAACAGGGCGATCATCGTGGCCATGGCCACCCCCTCGGGGGTCGGGAACGTCCTGGCTGGTTCGTACCCGCAGGAGCGGGGTGCCGAACCGAGGTTCGTCCCGTTCCGTGGCCCGCCGGCCACGGTCGGTATCGTGGAGGCCCCGTGAGCCTGGAGGAGCAGCACCGATGGCCGACGCCCGCCCGCGCCGACCGGCCCGCCCCCGCGAGGAGGTCTTCGCCACCGCGCGCGCCGCGATCGCCGAGCACGGGCTCGCCAAGCTCACCATGGCCGGCCTCGGCAAGCAGCTCCAGATGAGCGCCGGGCACCTGCTCTACTACTTCGGCAGCAAGGACCAGCTGCTGCTGGAGACCCTGCGGTGGAGCGAGGAGCAGCTCGGCGCCCGCCGCCGGACGGTGCTCGCCGAGCGCGGCAGCGACGTCCGGCGGCGGCTGGCGGAGTACACCGCGCTCTACCTGCCGGAGGGCCCGGGGGACCCGCGCTGGATCCTCTGGGTCGAGGTGTGGGGGCGCTCCCCCGCCAGCGAGGAGCTGCGGCAGGGGCAGCTGGAGATCGAGGCGCCCTGGCAGGCCGACCTGGTCGCGCTGATCGAGGAGGGCACCGCCGTCGGCCACTTCGCCCCGGGCGACGCCACCGAGCGCGCCATCCAGATCCGCGCCCTCCTCGACGGCCTCGCCGTCCCCCTGGCCCTCGGCCTCCCCGGCGCCGACCGCCCCCGCGCCCACCACCTCGCCACCACCGCCTGCACCACCCTCCTGGGCCCCACCAAAGCCTGACCGTCGGCCCGGGCCGCCCGGCACCTCGGCAGAGAACGGCGAAACCCCGCCCCTGGCCCCAGGCCGCCCGCACTCCGGCACGGAACGACGACCCCTGCCACCCCGGCCCCACCCCGCCGGGAAAACGGCGATCCCCACCACCCCTACCCCGCCCGCACTCCGGCACGGAACGGCGAGCCCCTGCCATCCCGGCCCCACCCCGCCAGGGAAACGCCGATCCCCACCACCCCTACCCCGCCCGCACTCCGGCACGGAACGGCGAAACCGCACCACCCCAGCCCCACCCCGCCGGGAAAACGCCGATCCCCACCACCCCTACCCCGCCCGCACTCCGGCACGGAACGGCCAAACCGCACCACCCCAGCCCCA
Organism: Kitasatospora sp. NPDC097605; assembly: GCF_040302725.1. Taxonomy (NCBI): domain Bacteria; kingdom Bacillati; phylum Actinomycetota; class Actinomycetes; order Kitasatosporales; family Streptomycetaceae; genus Kitasatospora; species Kitasatospora sp. NPDC097605. Next base: position 27,754 of record NZ_JBEOSF010000009.1, read on the forward strand.
CCCCGCCAGGGAAACGCCGATCCCCACCACCCCTACCCCGCCCGCACTCCGGCACGGAACGGCCAAACCGCACCACCCCGGCGGGGTCGGCAAACCCCGCCGCCCGACCCCGCTCCACGCCCCGCTAGGAAGCGACCCCGGCACGCGCCGAACGCCGCACCTCGGCCCCTCCCCGAGGGGCTGACGAACCCAGCACCCCGCCCCGCCGGCACTTTGGCAGGGGATGGCGCAACCCCGCCCTCACCACCTCACCCCGCACGCATTCCGGCAGTGAACCGCGAGACCCCACTTCCCGGAGGCGGGGTCTCGGGCACCCCGCCACCACTCCCGGTGGCGGACCGGGCAGCCGTCCCAGCCCCCCGACTGCCCCGGTTGTGGGCCGGAAGGGATTGGTGGCGGGTGGTGAGTGCGGCTGTAGGCGGAAGCCGGCCGTGCCGCCGCCGAAGGCTGGCGGCACGGCTGAGCGGGGGGCTGGCCGCCGCCGGAGGCTGGCGGCCGGGAGTGGCCGAAGGCCGGAGGCTGGCGGCCGGGAGTGGCCGAAGGCCGGAGGCTGGCGGCACGGCTGAGCGAGGGCCGGCCGCCGCCGAAGGCCGGAAGGCGGCCAGGGGCGGGTGGCTTGGGGTCGCTACTCGGTCCAGATGGCGGCGGCGGTGCGGTCGTCGGTGTAGCCCTTGGCGCGGACCTGAACCTGGCGGAGGAAGTCGACGGTGCCCGGGGGCAAGGGGTGGGCCCAGTGGGAGGCCAGGAAGTGGGCGACGGCCGGTTCGTCGGCGACCGGGCGGGACAGGCCGGCGGTGCAGAGCAGCAGGATGTCGCCCGGGGTCGCCGGGACCATCCGGAAGCGGAACGGGCGCGGGTCCGGCGCCGGGGTCTCCGGGACCGGCGGCTGGCCGTCGGGCTGGTGCAGCAGCCGGGCCGCGTAGGCGTCGATCCAGTGACCGGAGCGCAGCAGGTACAGCCCGCCCGGCCCCACCCCGAACGCCGCCCGGTAGCCGGCGTCCGGGTCGAGGGAGACCAGCAGACAGTGCAGCGAGGCCGGGGACGGCTCGGCGTCCGCGCCGGCCGCCGCGTTCTCCGGTGCCAGGGCGCGGAGCGGGGCGACGGCGCTCAGCGCGAGCCGCTGGAGGCCGTAGCGGAGCCGGTCGCGGGCGCCGTCGCGCAGGTCGGCGGCCAGGCCCTCGCGGCTGCGGCCGACCGCGCCGGCGAGCTGGCGGCAGGCCTCGGCCGCCGCGGTGGCGATCTGCTCCGCGCCGGGTCCCGCGTGGTCGAAGCCGCCGAGCACCGCGAGCAGCAGGCCGTCCGTTCCCTCGCCGAACCGGGTGACCAGCAGCGAGTCGCGGCGGGGCTCGCCCCGGTAGCGGGCGGAGTCGCCGCGCACGGAGACCGCCCGCAGGGTGGTGCCGGCGTACTGGGCGCCCTCCAGCACGGTGTCGGCGACGACGCCGCCCAGTGAACCGGGGTCGGCCTCGGGCACGGCGGTCGGCTCGGGACCGTAGGTGGGCGGGCGCTCGCCGACGTGCGGCACGGCGGGCTCGGCCTCGACCCGCCCGGGCCGGGGGGCCGGACGCGGCGCGGGCGCCTCGACGGCCACCGGTTCGGGCTCGGGCTCAGGCTCGACGACGGGTGCGACCTCGATGACCGTCGGTTCCGGCTGCGGCTCCGGTTCCGGCTCCGGAACCGACGCGGCCACGGGCTTGGAGCGCGGTTCGGGCACCCGGGCGTCCGCCGCCCAGGAGGGGGCCGGGAAACGGTGCGTCTCGTCGGCCGCCGGAACGTCAACCGGCACCTCGGCCGCCCGGGGCTGCGGGGCGATCACCCCGACGGCGGTGTCGAACCAGTCGTCGATGCTGTCCCGCTCCAGCACCGCCTCCTCCGCCTCCGCCACCGCCTCCTCGGCGGGCGCCTCCGCGGGCGCGTCCTCGGGAGCGCTCCGCTGCTGCCCGATGAGGCCGGCCGCCGTCTCGAACCAGTCGTCGACGCTGCCCTCCCCCGACTCGGCGTCCGGGGTGTCGGGGAGGGTGCCCGCCGGGCCCGCGTAGACCGTGTCCCACCAGCCGTCGTCCGGCCGGTGCTGCTGCTGCGCGGGTGCACCCTGCTTGGTCATCTGGCGGCTCCTGGTCGCTGGCTCGACGTCATTGTCCCCAAGCACGAGGACGCTGTCCGGGTTTCGACGACAACCGCGCGCACATCGGCCGATATCGATCACCGGGTTCGCTGCCCGTTTCGTTTCCGTTCCTCCCACAGTCGACCGAACCGCCCGGACCAGGGCGTTTCCGGGGTATTACGGAGGCTCCGCGGCCGAAAATCGGGACCGAGGAGGGGGCTCGCTTCACTCGTTCGGCTGATTAAATGTGCGCATGACCGCGTCGGCCCCCAGCAACCCCCGACCGGGGAGGGCCGCACTCGCGGTCCGCCCGGTGGGCACGCTGTGGATCCTGCTGCTGGTCGGGCTGCTGACGGCGCTGCCCTGCACGGCGCACGCCAAGGCGGTCACGGCCGAGCGGCCGGTCTTCCCGGTGGCCGTCCCGGCCGGCCCGCTGGTGGGCCCCCCGGCCGCTCCGGCGGCCGACGCCGCCGCGCCCGGCGCTCCGGACGGCAACGCCGCCACCGGTCCGGCCACCGCGCCGCAGACCCTCGGCGACCGGATCCGCGCGGAGAGCCACCGGCACTGGACCTGGTGCTCGGTCGACGGCGACCCGCCGCACCGCAACAACGGCTGCTCCAGCCACCTGTACTGCGCCCAGGACGCCCAGCTCCCCAACCCGCCGCCGCAGCACCAACCCGCGGCGGCGCCCCTGACGGAGGCCCCCGAGGCACTGCCCCGGGTGGTGCCCGCCGGGCTGCTGGTCGGCCCGCACCCAGCGCCCGACCTGCACGAACTCCAAGTACACCGGTCCTGAGCGGAACCCGCCGCCGGCCCCGGCCCTCCCCGCCGACCAGCGCGTCGCCGGGCGGACGGGACCGACGGATCCGCCCCTTCCCGCCACTTCTTTCAGACCGCCGCGCCCGATGCGCGGCGGGGACAAGGACACCACATGGGTTCCGCCTCCAAGCAGACGTCGAACAAGGCGCAGAGCAACAAGCCCAGTGCCAAGCAGGCGAGCAACGACCGCCGCGCGCGGATCGCCGAGCTGCGCGCCGCCGAGCAGCGCCGTGACCGCCGCAACAAGATCATCGCCGGCTCGGTCGCCGGCGTGCTGGTGATCGCGGCGATAGCCACCGGCACCTGGATCGTGGTCGACGCCAACAAGGACAAGAAGGCCAAGGAGGCCGCCGCCGCGGCCCCGATCGACGGCGTGCAGACCTTCGGCGACCTGAGCCGCAACCACGTCAAGGAGAAGGTCACCTACCCGCAGACCCCGCCGGTCGGCGGCGACCACAACGCGATCTGGGCGGACTGCATGGGCACCGTCTACGACCAGCCGGTCGAGAACGAGCGCGCCGTCCACTCGCTGGAGCACGGCGCGGTCTGGGTGACTTACAACGGCAAGGCCACCCCGGAGGACATCAAGACCCTCTCGGAGAAGGTCAAGGCCACCCCGTACTCGCTGATGAGCCCGTACCCGGACGAGCAGGGCACCATCACCCTGAGCGCCTGGTCGACCCAGCTCACCGTGGACAGCGCCACCGACCCCCGGGTGAACCAGTTCTTCACCAAGTACGTCCAGGGCAAGCAGACCCAGGAGCCGGGCGCCTCCTGCTCGATGGGGTCGATGTGACCGCCGCCGAGGAGCACCCGGAGCGCGCCGAGCACGCGGAGCACCCGGAGGACGCCGCGGCGGAGGCGGACCGCGCGACCTCGCGCCGGCGGATCTGGTGGCCGGCCGCGCTGGCCGCCGCGCTGGCCCTCGCGCTCGGGGTGCCGGCCCTGGTGGCGGGCGGGACGTCCGCCTCCGGGACCTCCTCGGTCAGCGCGCCGGCCGACGACTCGCCCGAGGCCGGGTTCGCCCGCGACATGTCGACCCACCACCAGCAGGCGGTGGACCTGTCGTTCATCGTCCGTGACCGGACGTCGGACGAGCCGACCCGCACCCTGGCCTTCGACATCATCAACACCCAGGCCAACCAGCGCGGCATGATGATGGGCTGGCTCGACCAGTGGGGGCTCACCCAGCACTCCGCGGCCAAGCCGATGGCCTGGATGACGATGGGCGGCCACGGCCACGGCGCCGACTACCAGGCGCACGACGGCTCGCTGATGCCCGGCATGGCCACCACCACGCAGCTCACCAAGCTCCGTTCGCTGAACGGGCGGGACGCCGAGGTGTTCTACCTGCAGCTGATGCTGGAGCACCACAAGGGCGGCGTGGAGATGGCCCAGGGCTATGTCGACATGGCGAGCAACGCGACGGAGAAGCGGCTGGCGCAGTCGATGGTGAACGGGCAGACCTCGGAGATCGGGCTGATCACCGACATGCTCAAGGATCGCGGCGCCGCCCCCGGCGTGCCCGCCTCCTGATCCGAACTCCCGGCATCCGAGCCCCCGCATCCGGGCACCCGACGGCCGGGGCGGTGGACGGTTCATTCCGTCCACCGCCCCGGCCGTTTCCGTGTCCTCAGCGGTGCCGCACCGGCCGGGCGAGCACCACCGCGAGGGCCGCGACGGCGGCCAGCGCCAGCAGCACCGCGCGGCCACCCGACACCGGCCCGGCCAGGTGGACGCCGAGCACCGGCAGCGCGGTGCCGAGCGCCGTCCCGAGGCTGCGGGCCATGTTGACCATGCCGCCGCCGACCGCCGAGCACTCGGCCGGGATCGCCCGCATCACCAGCGCGTTGTTGGCGGGCAGCAGCAGCCCGAGCCCGCCGCCGGCCACCAGCAGCGGGAGCGCCAGGGCGAGCGCGGGGGCGCCCGCGGCGGGCAGCAGCGCGCAGCCCAGCAGTCCGGCGCCGGCCAGCGCCGCGCCGAAGCGGCAGCGGGCGACGTCCGACCAGCCGCGCGGCAGCAGCGCGCCGCCGGCCGTCGCGGCCACCGCGAACGCGGCCGGGAGCAGGGTGATCACCAGGCCGGCCCGCCCGGTCGACAGGCCCGCCTCGGCGAGCAGCACCGGGCCGAGCACCAGCGGGCAGAACAGCAGCAGGTAGCCGATCAGCGAGACGGCCAGGCCGGGGCGGACCCCGGGGGTGTTGACCAGGCCGGGGGCGAGGATCGGCCGGGTGGCGCGACGCTCCTGGCGGACCAGGCCGAGCCCGCAGAGCACGGTGGCGAGCAGCAGGGCGGCCACCGCCCAGCCGGGCAGCGGCAGGCCGGAGGCGGCGGAGAGCGCGAGCAGCAGCGCGGTGGTGGAGCCGGCGAGCAGCAGCAGGCCGGCCAGGTCGAAGCGCCCGCCGTCCGGTTCGGGCCGCACGGCCCGGCGCGGGCTCGGTACCGGGGCGGCGTCCGGGCGGCGGGTCCGGGGCAGCAGGAACCAGCCGGCCAGGATGCCCGCCAGGGCGATCGGCCCGTTGATCCAGAACACCCAGCGCCAGGAGGCGTGCTCGGCCAGCAGCCCGCCGAGGCCGGGCCCGAGCGCCAGGCCGAGGCCCTGGGCAGCGGCCTGGATGCCGAGCGCCCGGCGCATCGCGTGCTCGGGCACGCCCCGGGCGACCAGGGCGACGCTGTTGGCCTGCATCATCGCGCCGCCGACGGCCTGCACGGCCCGGCAGGCGACCAGGGTGCCGAGGCCGCCGGCGAACCCGGCGGCGAGCGAGGCGAGGCCGAAGACGGCGAACCCGGCGATGTACACGGTCTTGCGGCCGACCAGGTCGGAGAGCCGGCCGATCGGTGCGAGCAGCGCCACCAGGACCAGCAGGTAGGCGAGGGCCACCCACTCGACGGCGGCGAAGCCGGTGCCGAAGTGGCGCTGGAGCGCCGGGTAGACGAGGGCGGTGATGCCGGCGGTCAACTGGCCGAGGAAGGCGCCGAGGCAGACGGTGCCGACGGCGAGCCAGTGGGCGTGCCGCCAGCCGGCTATGCCGCGTGGCCGGGCGCGCTCGGTGAGCAGCCGGGCGGTGAGAGTCGACGCCGCGTTCATACGAGGAAATATATCGGATACAGATATGTTCTCTCTACGATCTGATCTGCGTGCGACCGGTCCGTCACGGAGCGGTGCCGGTCGTCCCCGACCCGTCCCGGGCGGTCGGGCGGCGTCGGAACCAGGCGCTACGCTGTCGGCCATGCCGTCGTCACCGTCTGTTCCCGAACCCGCTGCCGGTCCGCAGGCCGTGGAGCCGGCGGCGATCGAGCGCGCCCGGCGGCTCACCGACGCGGTCACCCGGCTGCGCCGGGCACTGCGCAGCAGCATCCGCACCGACTACCCGTGGGAGTCCCTGCCGATGGCGCAGGTCGAACTCCTCCAGACGCTCGCCGCCGCCCCGCTGCGGGTCGGCGAGCTGGCCGCCCGCCAGCGGCTCGCCCCCAACACCGTCAGCGGTCTGGTCGGCAAGCTGCTGGACGCCGGGTTCGTCGACCGCCAGACCGACCCCGGGGACCGCCGCACCGCGCGGATCGCGCTCACCCCGGCCGGGCGGCTCCAGCTCGACGACTGGCAGCGGGCCCACGAGCGGCGGATCGCCACCGCGCTCGACACCCTCTCCCCCGCCGACCGCGACGCCGTGATGCACGCGCTGCCCGCCCTGGAGAACCTGGCCCGCGCGCTCGCCGAGCCGGCGGGCGGCTGACCGGCGGGGCCGGCCTGAGCCATCAGGCCGGGGAAAACCGGTACCGGGCCTGGTACGCGTCCGGCTACCGTCCCGCCATGGACCCCGCGCTGCTCCGTCTCGAACCCTGGACCGACGCCGACCTCGCCCTGCTGCGGCTGGTCAACACCCCGGAGATGCGTGCACACGTCGGCGGTCCGGAGGACGAGGAGCGGACGCTGCTGCGGCACCGGCGCTACCTGGACTTCGTCCCCTCCGGCACCGGCTGCATGTACCGCGTCGTGCTGGAGCCGGAAGGGGTGGCGGTCGGCACCGTCGGCTACGCCGAGCGCACCTGGCGGGGCGGGACCGTCTACGAGATGGGCTGGAACGTCCTGCCGCCGTACCAGGGCCGGGGCATCGCCGCGGTCGCGGCACGGGCCGCGGTGGAGGCCGCCGCCCGCACCGCCCGCCACCGGTACCTGCACGCCTTCCCCTCGGTCGGCAACCCGGCCTCCAACGCCGTCTGCCGCCGGGCCGGCTTCACCCTGCTCGGCGGGACGGACTTCGAGTTCCCGCCCGGGCGGTGGATGCGCAGCAACGACTGGCGGGTGGACCTGCGGGGGCTCCCGGCCGGCTGACCGGGAGCGCCCGAAGGCTCCGCCCCGGGGCTCAGAACAGCGAGGTGCCGCGCTCCAGGTCGAGCAGCCAGCGCTTGCGGTCGACGCCGGCGGCGAAGCCGGTGAGCGCGCCGTTGGCGCCGAGCACCCGGTGGCAGGGGCGGATGATCAGCAGCGGGTTGGCGCCGACCGCCCCGCCCACCGCGCGCACCGCGCGCGGGGACTCACCGGCCAGGTCGGCGAGCTGCCCGTAGGTGACGGTCTCGCCGTAGGGGATCTTGTCGAGGGCGGCCCAGATCCGGCGGCGGAACTCGGTGCCGACCGGGGCGAGCGCCAGGTCGAAGCCGGTGCGCTCGCCCGCGAAGTACTCGGTGAGCTGGGTGACCGGCTCCGTGAGCGCCTCCGGGTCGTGCACCCAGTCGTCGGCGGGTTCGGCGAGCGCGTACCGCTGGCCGGGGGCGGTGACGGTGGCCAGTCCGGCCGGGCCGCCGCCGTCCGGGACGATGCCGCTGAGCATCAGCCGGCCGAACGGGCTCTCCAGGTAGGTGAAGACGGTGGTGCTCATGCTGCGGTGTTCTCCGTTCCGGTGCTGGGGTCTGCGGCCGGGCCCGCCCAGAGGCGGTGCACGGCGTAGGAGCGCCAGGGGGCCCAGGTCCCGGCCGCGAGGGCGGCGGACTTCGGGTCCCCCGGGGCGCCGAGCCGGAGCAGTCCGTGCTTGACGCCGATGTCGCTCGGGAGGAAGACGTCGGGGTCGGCGAGGGCGCGCATCCGCAGGTATCCGACGGTCCACGGGCCGATGCCGGGCAGGGCGAGCAGCTGCGCGGCCGCCTCCTCGCGGTCGACGCCACCGTCGAGGCGGACCACGCCCTCCGCGAGGGCGGCGCACAGGCCGGTGAGGGCGCGGCGCCGGGCGGCCGGCATCGCGAAGTCCTCCGGGTCGGCGGTCGCCAGGGCGGCGGCGGTCGGGAAGAGCAGCCGCAGCCCGCCGTCGGGCTCGGGCAGCGCGGTGCCGTACTTCTCGGCGAGCCGGCCGGCCAGGGTGCGGGCCGCGCCGACGGTGATCTGCTGGCCGAGGACGGCGCGCACGGCCAGTTCGTGCGGGTCGACGTGGCCCGGCGAGCGCAGTCCGGGACGGGCCCTGACCAGCGGGCCGAGCAGCGGGTCGGCGCCGAGCTGCTCGTCGACCGCGACCGGGTCGGCGTCCAGGTCGAACAGGACGCGCAGGCGCTGGACGGAGGTCGGCAGGTCGCGCAGGTCGGTGAGGAGCAGCCGGCAGTCGAGCCAGCCGCGGGTGGCCGGCTCGCCGGGGGCGAGGCCGTCCACCTCGGCGATGCCGTGGCCGTACGGGAGCGCCAGGGTGCGGCGGTAGGTGCGCACGCCGGGGCGCGGTCCCGGGACGACCTCCTCCACGCCGGGGACGGCGCGCAGGGCGAGGAAGTCGATCAGGTGGTCGCTGTCCAGGGCGCCCCGGTAGGCGAGCCGCAGCGCGAGGCCGCCGGCCGGCGTGCCGGTGCGGCGCCCGGCGGTGACCTCGGCGCGCAGCCCGCTGGGGGTGCGGTCGTAGACCTCGCGGACGGTGTCGTTGAACTGCCGCACCGAGGCGAAACCGGCGGCGAAGGCGATGTCGGTGACCGGCAGCTCGGTGGTCTGGAGCAGCAGCCGGGCGGTCTGGGCGCGGCGGGCGCGGGCGAGCGCGATCGGGCCGGCGCCGAGTTCGGCGGTGAGCTGGCGCTGGAGCTGGCGGGAGCTGTAGCCGAGGCGGTGGGCCAGGCCGGCCACGCCCTCGCGGTCCACCACACCGTCGCCGATCAGCCGCATCGCCCGGCCGACCAGGTCGGCGCGGTGGTTCCATTCGGGCGAGCCGGGGACGGAGTCGGGGCGGCAGCGGCGGCAGGCCCGGAAGCCGGCGCTCTGCGCGGCGGCGGCGCTGGGGTAGAAGGTGCAGTTGACGCGCTTCGGGGTCACGGCCGGGCAGCTCGGCCGGCAGTAGATGCCGGTCGAGGTGACGGCCGTGAAGAAGACCCCGTCGAAGCGGGCGTCCCGGCTGTCCACGGCGCGGTACCGGATGTCGTCGTCGATCACGCTGTCCAGTCTGCGGCACCCGGCGGCCCTCGACTGGCGGGAATCGGACATGGGCGTCGCGGGCCGCCCCGGACGGAAAATCGCGCGCCCGCACGCCCGCCGGCCGGATACCCTGCGCACGGCCCCACCCCCGCCCGCCGCCGAACCCGAGGAGACCCCGTGTCCGAGCAGCCCTACACCGGCCCGGACGACCCCCGGGTCGCCGCGCTGCGGGTCGAGGAGTTCGGCTTCCCGGGACCGCTGCGGGACCGGCTGGTCGACGCCGTGCTGTCCGGCGCCAAGACCAGCACCACCGGCCTGCTCGCCGAGTACCAGCGGGAGGGCGAGCCGCTGCCGGAGGTCGGCGGACGCGGGGCGGTGATCGACTCGGCCGGGCGGATCGTCGCGGTGACCGAGACCGCGCAGGTCCGGGTCGTCCCGCTCGGCGAGGTCGACCTGCGGCACGCCCTCGACGAGGGCGAGGGGTACACGTCGGTCGCCGAGTGGCGGGCCGGGCACGAGCGCTTCTGGCACAGCGAGGAACTGCGCGCGGCGCTCGGCGACCCGGGGTTCACCGTCGACGACGGCACGGCCGTCGTCCTGGAGCGGTTCCGGCTGGTGGCCGGCTTCCGCTGACACACCGTTGGGGTGCCGGCCGGCGGCGGGGCCGCCCCGCCGCCGGCCGGCCGGTCGTCATCGCTTCACGGGACCACCCGCCGCACGCATCGACTTGTTGATGGTCTTCCACTTCTTCAGCCGGGCCGAGGCCAGCCGGGCGTCCGAACGGGAGGCGATCCAGTCGTTCTCCCGCTGGAGCTTGCGGTAGCTCTCCATCCGGCGTTCCGGCAGCGAGCCGTCCGCCAGGGCCGCCCGCACCGCGCAGCCGGGCTCGCTGTCGTGGTTGCAGTCGTGGAAGCGGCACCGCTCGGCCAGCTCCTCGATGTCGGCGAAGGCGAGCGCCACGCCCTCGCCGCCGTAGAGGCCGACCTCGCGCAGGCCGGGGGTGTCGATCAGCACCCCGCCGCCGGGCAGCGGGACGAGCTCGCGGGTGGTCGTGGTGTGCCGGCCCTTCTGGTCGCCGGCGCGGGCCGCCTGGACGGCCATCACGTCGACCCCGGCGAGCACATTGGTCAGGGTGGACTTGCCGACGCCGGACTGGCCGACCACGGCGGTGGTGCCGGGCGTGCAGGCGCGCAGCACGTCGATCCCCTCCCCGGTCTCGGCGCTGACCACCAGCACGGTGACGCCGGGCGCGGCGGCCTCGACGTCGGCCCGGATGAAGTCGGCGTCCTCGACCAGGTCGGCCTTGGTGAGCGCGACCAGCGGCTCGGCGCCGGACTCCCAGGCGAGCGCGAGGAAGCGCTCGATCCGCCCGAGGTCGGGCTCGGCGGCGAGCGAGGCGGCGACCACCACGGTGTCGACGTTGGCGGCGAGCACCTGGCCGTCGGAGCGCTTGCCGGCCACCTTGCGGATGATCGCGGTGGAGCGCGGCAGCAGCGCCGCGACCGTCGGCATGGGCAGCCCGGCCGAGAGGTCGACGGCGGCCCAGTCACCGGTGCACGGGCAGTTGATCATGTCGGCGTCGCCGACCGGCCGGGTGTCGGCGCGCACGGTGCGCAGCTCTCCGGTGCCGGGATCGATGAGGACGGCGTCGCACTGGCCGCGGTCGACCCGGACGATCCGGGCGGCGACCAGCCCGGCCTCGGCGAACGGCGTGAAGAGCTCGTCGAGCTGGGCCGTCCAGCCGTAGCCGGCCAGCGGCGAGGCGTCGGAGCCGTCGAGGTGGTGGGAGAAGTCGGAAACGGAGGCAGCGTTGAACAACGCAGTGGGCCCTTCGGGAGGAAAGTGATCCCGCCGGGCTGCTGCGGCTGCGTGCGCGAAGGGCTACGTCAGCCGGCGGCCGGCAGGGAGAGGGGGATGAGGGCGCTGCCCAGGGCAGCCGTCATGACAGTCGTGGTCACGGGGCTCACCTCCTGCTTTCTCTCCTCGGCGCGGCGCCGACGCCGCCCGAACCGGACGCTCACACGCTAGCGGCCCGGCCCCACCCTGCCAACAGGTTTTTCACCTGCGCCTTCTCCCCCGGGTGTTCCCCGCCGGGCCTCACCGCTGGTCCCACGGCGGGCGCGGGGGGCGGGTCGGCAGGGGGTACTCGGGGGGCGGGGCGGTCGGGCGGTCGCTGTCCGGCGGGGGCGGGGCGGGGCGGTGGTGCGGGCCGCCGCCGCGGGCGGTGAGGCGGCCGCGGACGTTCTCGGCGGCGAGCACGTCGGCCCACCGCTCGGGGTACTCGGAGGGCACCTCGGCGTCCTCGCCGTCGTCCTCCCAGTACTCCTCCTCCCCGCCCTCGGCGAGGCCCAGTTCGCGCGCCCGCCGGGCCCGCTCGACGGCGCGCCGGGCGGCCACCTCGCGGACCACCGCGGCGGCCGCCTCCTCGTGGGCGCGCTCGACCTCGGCGCGGGCGTCGGCGGTCTCCAGGGTGGGCCAGCGGCGGTCTATGGCCGCGTTCATGGCGGCGCCGATGAGCACCGCGAGCGCCACCACGAAGATCCACAGCAGCACGGCCACCGGCGCGGCCAGCGAGCCGTACACCGAGTGGCCCTCGATCGAGCTGACCAGGTAGAGCCGGAGTGCCACGCTGCAGAAGACCAGCACCACCAGCGCGACCAGGGCGCCGGGGATGTCCTCGCGCCAGGGCGTGGAGACCGGCACCGCCAGGTGGTAGAGGGTGGTCAGCGAGACGATCAGCAGCAGGATCGCGAACGGCCAGTAGGCGGCGTTGAGCAGTCCGGCGCTCTCCGGCACCGCGTTGGTCACCAGTTCCGGACCGGCCATCAGCAGCGGCAGCACCAGCGAGCCGATCACCAGCGCGCCGAGGTAGAGGCCGAGCGACATCGTCCGGGTCTTGACGATGCCGCGCCGGCCGTCCAGCCCGTACATCACGGTGATGGTGTCGATGAAGATGTAGAGCGCCCGGGATCCGGACCACAGCGACAGCAGGAAGCCGATCGAGATCAGGTCGGGCCGGGTCTGGTCGAAGACCTGCTTCAGCAGCGGCTGGACCACCTGCGTGATGGAGGTGTCCGAGAGGACCGTGCCGGCCGCCTTGACGATGTCGGCCTTCAGCTTGTCGATGGTGCCGGCGCCGAGGAAGTCGTCCAGGTAGCCGAGTGTGCCGGCCAGGCAGAGCAGCAGCGGCGGGATGGAGAGGAGGGTGAAGAACGCCGCCTCCGCGGCGAGTCCGGTGACCCGGTACTCGACGCAGGTGTTGGTGGTGTCCTTGACCAGGGCCCAGGCGGTGCTCCGCCAGGTGACCTGCTTGGTCGCCCGCCGGGAGCCCTTGCCCCGACGCCGGGAGGGCCGCTCGGGGTTCGGTCTGATCGTTTCGCCTGCTGCTTGCACAGGGGTAACGGTATCGGGCCGGGACCGGTCGGCGGTTCTTCCGGGTCCGGGCGCCGCGTGGACGGTCGGCGGGGCCCCGATCGGCGGGAGCGGCGGGAACGCTCCAGCATCTCATGATTCGAAACCAGGGCATCCAGAATACGGACGTTAGTGGACCGCGAGTCGTGCGCCGTGCGAATCTCTTGCCATGCCGAGCGCCGGAACCACCCTAGTAGGTCGACTGCACGTCGATCTCCTTCGCGTGTCCAGCGCCATCTGTCCGGTGACCTGAGCCCGACCCCGCCGTCTTCCACCGCACCCGGCGCCACCTCCCCCGCCATCCCCGCTGAAGCGGATGCGCAGGCGCCCGCCCGGCCACCGCGACTGCTCTCCCGGCCTTGAGAAATCCGCAGGTCACAGCAGTACCGCACCGCCGAGCACGCCCAGCGACCAACCCGGCGTCAGAGCCACCTGCCCCGAAGGACTTCACCATGGCCACCACCCCCGAGACCGCCGAGCCCACGGCCGAGAGCGCCCCCGCGCGCCGCCCCGCCGCCGCTCGCAAGGTGACCCGTCACCGCGGCGAGGGCCAGTGGGGCATGGGTCACCACACCCCTCTGAACGCCAACGAGCAGTTCAAGAAGGACGACGACGGTCTCAATGTGCGGACACGTATTGAGACGATCTACGCGCACCGGGGCTTCGACTCGATCGACCCGGCGGACCTGCGCGGCCGGATGCGCTGGTGGGGTCTGTACACCCAGCGCAAGGAGGGCATCGACGGCGGCAAGACCGCGATCCTGGACCCGCACGAGCTCGACGCCGAGTACTTCATGCTCCGCGTCCGGATCGACGGCGGCCGGCTGACGGTCGCCCAGCTGCGCGCCGTCGCCGAGGTCTCCGAGCAGTACGGCCGCAACACCGCCGACCTGACCGACCGCCAGAACGTCCAGTACCACTGGATCCGGATCGAGGACGTCCCGGCGATCTGGCAGAAGCTGGAGGCCGTCGGCCTGTCCACCACCGAGGCCTGCGGCGACACCCCGCGCGTCATCCTCGGCTCCCCGGTGGCCGGCATCGCCGAGGACGAGATCATCGACGGCACCCCCGCCATCGAGGAGATCCAGCGCCGCTTCATCGGCAACAAGGACTTCTCCAACCTGCCGCGCAAGTTCAAGTCCGCCGTCTCCGGCTCCCCGCTGCTGGACGTCGCGCACGAGATCAACGACGTCGCCTTCGTCGGCGTGGTCCACCCCGAGCACGGCCCCGGCTTCGACCTCTGGGTCGGCGGCGGCCTGTCCACCAACCCGAAGCTCGGCGTCCGGCTCGGCGCCTGGGTGCCCCTCGACGAGGTCGCCGACGTCTACGGCGGCGTCATCGGCATCTTCCGCGACTACGGCTACCGCCGGCTGCGCAACCGCGCCCGGCTGAAGTTCCTGGTCGCCGACTGGGGCACCGAGAAGTTCCGCCAGGTGCTGGAGGACGAGTACCTCAAGTACAAGCTGATCGACGGGCCCGCCCCGCAGGAGCCCGGCGGCCGCTGGCGCGACCACGTCGGCGTGCACCGGCAGAAGGACGGCAACTACTACGTCGGCTTCGCGCCGCGGGTCGGCCGGGTCGACGGCCGGCTGCTCGGGAAGATCGCCGACCTCGCCGAGGCGCACGGCAGCGACCGGCTGCGCACCACCGCCGAGCAGAAGATGCTCGTCCTCGACGTCGCCGAGGACCGGGTGGAGTCGCTGGTGGCCGGCCTGGAGGCGCTGGACCTGCGGGTCACCCCCTCGCCGTTCCGCCGCGGCACCATGGCCTGCACCGGCATCGAGTACTGCAAGCTCGCCATCGTCGAGACCAAGGAGCGCGGCCGCACGCTCATCGACGAGATGGAGAAGCGGCTGCCGGACTTCGACGAGCCGCTGACCATCAACATCAACGGCTGCCCCAACGCCTGCGCCCGCATCCAGGTCGCGGACATCGGTCTCAAGGGCCAGCTGGTGACGGACGACCAGGGCAACCAGGTCGAGGGCTACCAGGTGCACCTGGGCGGCGCGCTCGGCCTGGAGGCCGGCTTCGGCCGCAAGGTCCGCGGCCTCAAGGTCACCAGCGAGGGCCTGCCCGACTACGTCGAGCGGGTGCTGACCCGGTACCGGGAGGACCGCACCGAGGGCGAGCGCTTCGCGCAGTGGGCGGCCCGGGCCGGCGAGGAGCAGCTCTCGTGAGCGAGCGAGCGGCACCGTTCTTCTGCCCGTACTGCGGGGACGAGGACCTGCGCCCGTCGGAGGCCGGGCACGGCGCCTGGGAATGCCACGGCTGCCGCCGGGCCTTCCAGCTGAAGTTCCTCGGCCTGCTGTCACCGACCAACGGGGGTAACCAGAGTGACCGGCACGACGACTGACCACGAGGAGCTGGCCACCCGGGCCGGCCGGGAGCTGGAGGAGGCCACCCCGCAGGAGATCCTGGGCTGGGCCGCCGACACCTTCGGCAAGCGCTTCTGCGTCACCTCCTCCATGGAGGACGCGGTCGTCGCCCACCTGGCCTCCTCGGTCCTCCCCGGCGTGGACGTGGTCTTCCTGGACACCGGCTACCACTTCCCCGAGACCATCGGCACCCGGGACGCGGTGGCGGCGACCATGCCGGTCAACGTCATCACGCTCACCCCGGCGCTGACCGTGGCCGAGCAGGACGCCCGGTACGGGCCGCGGCTGCACGACCGCGACCCGGACCTGTGCTGCTCGCTGCGGAAGGTCGAGCCGCTGAACCGCGGCCTCGGCGGCTACGACGCCTGGGCCACCGGACTGCGCCGCGACGAGTCCCCGACCCGCGCGAACACCCCGGTGGTCGCCTGGGACGCCCGGCGCCGCAAGGTCAAGATCGCCCCGATCGCCCGCTGGACGCAGGAGGACGTGGACGCCTACGTCAACGCCCACGGCGTGCTGCTCAACCCGCTGCTGTGGGAGGGCTACACCTCGGTCGGCTGCTCCCCGCTCTCCTGCACCCGCAAGCCGGGCGAGGGCGAGGACGCCCGGGCCGGCCGCTGGTCCGGCTCCGGCAAGACCGAGTGCGGCATCCACCTCTAGACCCGACCCACCGTCAACACCCTCCCGTTCTAAGGACTGCAACGTGACCACAGCCGACACCCTGGCCGCCGCCGGAGCCGCAGAGGCGGCCCGCGCGGCCGGCCCCTGCGAGCGCGGCGCCACCGTGTGGCTGACCGGGCTGCCGAGCGCGGGGAAGACCACGCTCGCCTTCGCCCTGGCCGAGCGGCTGCGCGCCGAGGGCCACAAGGTCGAGGTCCTGGACGGCGACGAGATCCGCGAGTTCCTCTCCAAGGGCCTCGGCTTCTCCCGCGAGGACCGGCACACCAACGTCACCCGGATCGGTTTCGTCGCCGAGAAGCTCGCCGCCAACGGCGTCAAGGTCCTCGCGCCGGTGATCGCCCCGTTCGCCGACTCCCGCGCCGCCGTGCGCGAGCGGCACGCGGCGAACGGCACCGAGTTCCTGGAGATCCACGTCGCCACCCCGGTCGAGCTGTGCGCCGAACGCGACGTCAAGGGGCTGTACGCGAAGCAGGCGGCCGGCGAGATCTCCGGACTCACCGGCGTCGACGACCCCTACGAGGCGCCCGAGCACCCGGAGCTGCGGCTCCAGACCCAGGGCCGCGCGGTCACCGAGTCCGCCGCCGAGCTGCACGCCTTCCTGACCGAGAGGGGCCTGGCATGACCACCGCGACCCAGAGCCTGGTGCAGGCCGACGACAACCCCTTCGCGCTGTCCCACCTGGACGCGCTGGAGGCCGAGTCGGTGCACATCTTCCGCGAGGTCGCGGGGGAGTTCGAACGCCCGGTGATCCTGTTCTCCGGCGGCAAGGACTCCATCGTCATGCTGCACCTGGCGCTCAAGGCCTTCTGGCCGGCCGCCATCCCGTTCTCGCTGCTGCACGTCGACACCGGCCACAACTTCCCCGAGGTCATCGACTACCGCGACCGCGTGGCGGCCCGGCACCACCTGCGCCTGCACGTCGCCTCGGTGCAGGACTTCATCGACCGCGGCGTGCTGCGCGAGCGCCCCGACGGCACCCGCAACCCGCTGCAGACCGTCCCGCTGCTCGACGCCATCGAGAAGGGCCGCTTCGACGCCGTCTTCGGCGGCGGCCGCCGCGACGAGGAGAAGGCCCGCGCCAAGGAGCGCGTCTTCTCGCTGCGCGACGAGTTCGGCGCCTGGGACCCGCGCCGCCAGCGCCCCGAGCTGTGGTCGCTCTACAACGGCCGGCACGCCGTCGGCGAGCACGTCCGGGTCTTCCCGCTCTCCAACTGGACCGAGCTGGACGTCTGGCAGTACATCGAGCGCGAGGGCATCGAACTCCCGGAGATCTACTACGCCCACGAGCGCGACGTCTTCGCCCGCAGCGGCATGTGGCTGACCGCCGGCGAGTGGGGCGGCCCCAAGGAGGACGAGCCGGTCGAGCGGCGGCTGATCCGCTACCGCACCGTCGGTGACATGTCCTGCACCGGTGCCGTCGACTCCGACGCCACCACCATCCAGGCCGTCATCGCCGAGATCGCCGCCAGCCGCCTCACCGAGCGCGGCGCCACCCGCGCCGACGACAAGCTCTCCGAGGCCGCGATGGAAGACCGCAAGCGCGAGGGATACTTCTAATGAGCACCACCCAGACCGGCACGACCCAGACCGGCACCGCCACCTCGCTGCTGCGCTTCGCCACCGCCGGGTCCGTCGACGACGGCAAGTCCACCCTGGTCGGCCGTCTGCTGCACGACTCCAAGTCGGTGCTGGCCGACCAGCTGGAGGCCGTCGAGCACGCCTCCCGCAACCGCGGCCAGGACGCGCCCGACCTCGCGCTGCTCACCGACGGCCTGCGCGCCGAGCGCGAGCAGGGCATCACCATCGACGTGGCCTACCGCTACTTCGCCACCCCCCGGCGGCGGTTCATCCTCGCCGACACCCCCGGGCACGTGCAGTACACCCGGAACATGGTCACCGGTGCCTCCACCGCCGAGCTGGCCGTCGTCCTGGTCGACGCCCGCAACGGCGTGGTCGAGCAGACCCGCCGGCACGCCGCCGTCGCCGCCCTGCTGCGGGTGCCGCACGTGGTGCTCGCCGTCAACAAGATGGACCTGGTCGACTACGCCGAGCCCGTCTTCGCTGCCATCGCCGCCGAGTTCACCGCCTACGCGGCCTCGCTCGGCGTCAAGGACGTCGTCGCGGTGCCGATCTCCGCGCTCGCCGGGGACAACGTCGTCGAGCCGTCCGCGCACATGGACTGGTACGGCGGCCCGACCCTGCTGGAGCACCTGGAGACCGTGCCGGTCGGCAGCGACCCGAGCGCCGAGCCGGCCCGCTTCCCGGTCCAGTACGTGATCCGCCCGCAGACCGAGGAGCATCCGGACTACCGCGGCTACGCGGGCCAGCTGGCCTCCGGCGTGCTGCGCGTCGGCGACGCCGTCACCGTGCTGCCGTCGGGCCACACCACCACCGTCACCGGCATCGACGCCCTCGGCCGGGCCACCGACATCGCCTGGGCCCCCCAGTCGGTCACCGTGCGCCTCGCCGACGACATCGACATCTCCCGCGGCGACCTCATCGCGGCCGGCCGCGCGCCCGTCCCCACCAAGGACATCGAGGCCACCGTCAGCCACCTCAACGAGCGGCCGCTGCGGGCCGGCGACAAGGTGCTGCTCAAGCACACCACCCGCACGGTGCGCGCGCTGGTCAAGGAGATCACCTACCGGATCGACATCGACACGCTGGAGCAGCGCTCCGGCGCCGAGGGCCTGAACGTCAACGACATCGGCCACGTGGTGCTGCGCACCGCCGAGCCGCTGGCGCTCGACGACTACCGCGACAACCGCCGGACCGGATCGTTCCTGCTGATCGACCCGGCCGACGGCACCACCCTCACCGCCGGCATGGCGGGCGAGGCCTTCGAGACCGTACGCACCACCGACGCCAACGACCCCGACGAGGAGGACTGGGTCTGATGCCCAGCGAGGCGTTCTCGGGCATGGACAAGGAAGGCGGCCGCATCGGCAGCGGCGTCCTCGGCAGCGGCCAGGGCGGCCTGACGCGATGTGTGGGCCGACAGGGCTGAGAACCGCCCTGTCACCGGGCCGGCCGGCCGCTGTCCCTCCCCACAGCAGGCGCAGCAGCCGCCCCCCGGCCCGGCTTGCCCGGCACCCCGCGCGGTGCCGCAAGCACAACCTTGACCGAACGTCCGCCCGGGACCGCTTTCCTGACGGTCCGTCCGCGAACAGGACTCACCATGGCACCGAACCTGGCACTTCCGCATACCCCGGCACATCCCGGCGCCGGCCGGATCAGACGCTCCGCCGCGGCCGCCGTGGCCGGCCTCACCGCCGTCGCGCTGCTCTCCGCCTGCGGGTACGGCTCCGAGAACGACGACAAGAAGGCCGACTCCGCCGCCCCGGCGGCCGGTTCGTCCTCCGGCGCCAAGCTCTCCGCCGACACGGTGAAGATCGGCTACTTCGCCAACCTGACCCACGGCACTCCGCTGGTCGGCCTCCAGGAAGGCATATTCCAGAAGGAGTTGGGCTCCACCCAGATCAAGACCCAGGTCTTCAACGCGGGCCCGGCCGAGATCGAGGCGCTCAACGCCGGCTCCATCGACATCGGCTGGATCGGCCCCTCCCCGGCGATCAACGGCTACACCAAGTCCGACGGCAAGTCGCTGAAGATCATCGGCGGTTCGGCCTCCGGCGGCGTCAAGCTGGTGGCCAACCCGGAGAAGGTCGCCTCGCTGGACGACCTCAAGGGCAAGAAGATCGCCACCCCGCAGCTGGGCAACACCCAGGACGTGGCGCTGCTCAACTACCTGGCCGGCAAGGGCTACAAGGTCGACGCCCAGTCCGGCGCCGGCGACGTCAGCGTGGTCCGCTCGGACAACAAGGTCACCCCGGACGCCTACAAGCAGGGCTCCATCGACGCCGCCTGGGTGCCCGAGCCGACCGCGTCCAAGCTGGTCACCCTCGGGGCGAAGGTCCTGCTCAACGAGAAGGACATCTGGCCGGACAAGAAGTTCGTGATCACCAACATCATCGTCTCGCAGAAGTTCCTGGCCGACCACCCCGACGTGGTCGAGGCCGTGCTGCGCGGCTCGGTGAACACCAACGCCTTCATCAAGGCCAACCCGGACAAGGCCAAGACCGCCGCCAACGAGGCGATCAAGAAGGAGGCCGGCAACGCCCTGGAGCCGGCCATCCTCGACCCGGCCTGGGCCGACATCGACTTCCTGGACGACCCGCTGGCCGCCACCCTGCAGACCGAGGCCGACAACGCCGTCACCGCCGGACTGCTCAAGAAGCCGAACCTGAACGGCATCTACGACCTCACCGCGCTCAACAAGGTGCTGAAGGAGAAGGGGCAGAGCCCCGTCGCGGACGCCGGTCTCGGCGCCAAGTAGCGCCCGCAGGACCGCACCACCGCGCCCGGAACCCCGCGGTCCGGCCCCCGCCCAGCCCGTACCGATGCCCGCTCGATGCCCCGAGCTCGGACCGGGCGGGGGCCCGGACCCCGGCCCTCTCCCTGACACCAGATGCCAGACCACACCACGCAGGAGGTGCCCGGAATGACTCCGGCACTGACCACCTCGGACGACGCCCCCGGCGTCGGCACTCGTGACGGCTCCCCCGCCGTCCGGATCTCGCACGTCCACAAGTCCTTCGGCCGCCCCGGCGCGCAGACCCACGTCCTGGACGACATCACCCTCGATGTCGCCCCGGGCGAGTTCGTCACGCTCCTCGGCGCCTCGGGCTGCGGCAAGTCCACCCTGCTCAACCTGGTCGCCGGCCTCGACAAGCCCAGCTCGGGCAGCATCGAGGTGCCCGGAGGACGCCCCGCGCTGATGTTCCAGGAACACGCGCTCTTCCCCTGGCTCACCGCCGGCAAGAACATCGAACTCGCCCTCAAGCTCGCCGGCGTCCCGCGCCCCGAGCGCCGCCCCGAGGCCGAGCGGCTGCTCGACCTCGTCCGGCTCGACGGCTCCTACGGCAAGCGGGTGCACGAGCTCTCCGGCGGCATGCGCCAGCGTGTCGCGATGGCCCGCGCCCTCGCCCAGGGCAGCCAGGTGCTGCTCATGGACGAGCCGTTCGCCGCCCTGGACGCCATCACCCGCGACGTCCTGCACGACGAGATCACCCGGATCTGGTCGGAGAAGCAGCTGTCCGTCCTCTTCGTCACCCACAACGTGCGGGAGGCCGTCCGGCTCGCCCAGCGCGTCGTCCTGCTCTCCTCCCGCCCCGGCCGGGTCAACCGCGAGTGGCGCATCGACCTCCCGCAGCCGCGCCGGATCGAGTCCTCCGGCGTGGCCGACCTGTCCATCGAGATCACCGAAGAACTGCGTGGGGAGATCCGCCGCCATGGCCAGCACTGACACCACCACCAAGACGGGGGAGGCCCACGGCGGCATCGTCGCCGACTTCGCGAGCGTCGGGTCGGGCCTGGACGCTCTGGACGCGGTCGTCACCCAGCGCAACTCCACCGCCGAGACGCTGCGGCAGAAGGTGCTGCCGCCGCTGCTCGGCGTCGTCCTGGTGCTCGCCCTGTGGCAGGGCGCCTACAGCCTGCACGTCACCAGCGAGTACAAGCTCCCCAGCCCGCTGGACGTCTGGCGGGCCGCCGAGGACCTCTGGTACCAGGGCACGCTGTTCTCGATCATCTGGACCAGCGTCTGGCGCGGCCTGTCCGGCTTCCTGGTCGCGCTCGTCATCGGCACCCCGATCGGCCTGCTGGTCGCCCGGGTCAAGCCGGTGCGGGCCGCGCTCGGCCCGGTGCTCTCCGGCCTCCAGTCGCTGCCCTCGGTCGCCTGGGTGCCGGCCGCCGTCATCTGGCTCGGCATCAACGACTCGATGATGTACGCGGTCATCCTGCTCGGCGCCGTCCCGTCCATCGCCAACGGCCTGGTCGCGGGCATCGACCAGGTCCCGCCGCTGTTCCTGCGGGCCGGGCGCACCATCGGCGCCACCGGCCTGACCGGCGCCCGGCACATCCTGCTGCCCGCCGCCCTGCCCGGCTACCTGGCCGGGCTCAAGCAGGGCTGGGCCTTCTCCTGGCGCTCGCTGATGGCCGCCGAACTCGTCGCCTCCTCCCCCGACCTGGGCCTCGGCCTCGGCCGGTTCCTGGAGAACCAGCGCGAGTTCTCGGACATGGCGGGCGTGCTGCTCGGCATCATCCTCATCCTGTTCGTCGGCATCGCCATCGAACTGCTCGTCTTCACCCCGGTCGAGCGCCGGGTCCTGCGCAACCGCGGCCTGCTGGCCGGCGGCAAGTGAGGCCCCGCGCATGACCGATCGCCGGCTGCCCGCCGCCCCCGCCACCCCGGTGGCGGCGGGCAGCCCCGCCCTGCTGCTGATCGCCCACGGCAGCCGCGACGCGCGGCACGCCGCGGCCGTCGCCGCGCTGGTCGGGCAGGTGCGGGCGCTGCGGCCCGGCCTGGACGTCGCCACCGCCTACCTGGACCACTGCGCCCCGCGCATCCCGCAGGTGGTGGAGCGGCTCGGCGGGGGCGCGGTGGCCGTGCCGCTGCTGCTCAACCGGGCCTTCCACGCCAAGCACGACATCCCCGCCGCCCTGCGCGCGGCCGGCGCCGACCTGCCGGTGGCCGACGTGCTGGGGCCCTCGCCGCTGCTGCTGTCCGCGCTGGACCGCCGGCTCACCGAGGTCGCGCCGGAACTCTCCTCCCCCGCCGTCCGGGCCCGCACCGGCGTCGTGCTCGCCGCCGCCGGCTCCTCCGACCCGGCCGCCGACGCCGCCACCCGGGCGGTCGCCGCCGAGTGGCGCCGCACCCGCGGCTGGGCCGCCGTCGAGGTCGCCTACGCCTCCGCCGCCGGGCCCCGCGTCCCCGACGCCGTCGCCGCCCTGCGCGGCGCCCCGGGCGTCGACCGGGTCGCCGTCTCCCCCTACCTGCTCGCCCCCGGCCTGCTCCCCGACCGCATCGCCGAGGCCGCCACCGAGGCCGCCGCCGACCACCTCGCCGCCACCCTCGCCCCCACCCTGGACCTCGCCAGCCTCCTCCTCACCCGCTACGACGAGGCCCGCACGAGGACGGCAACGGCCCCGGCCCTCACCGCCTGAATGCTCAGGACGCCTTGCGGTGCTGGTACTCCGCCACCGCCGCGGTGATCACGCTGAGCGGGACGACCGCCTCCTGGTCCGCGACAGCCGCCTCGATCCATTCCCGCATGATCACCGTCGGCTTGATCCCTCTGACCTGCGCCCGCCGCCGGACCTCGTCCATCAGGGGCTTCGGCAGCCGAAGCGAGGTCGTGATCATCACCGAATCGGTGGGAATCGGCTCCGCCGGCTCGGCCGCCATGATGTCGTCCTCGGTCAGTTCGTGCGTCTCGTAGAACTCGGCCAGCGCCTCAAGGTCCGCACCGTTGTCAGTCATCTGCCACCCTCAACTCGTCCGCTTGAGGAACAAGCGCCGCTCGGAGCCGGTCATGTCCCGCGCCGTGACGCAGTACCAGCACGCCTGCGCCGCAGTGCTCGCCACCAGCACCACCAACAGGTGACGCCCGGCATCCGTCACGCCGAGGCAGAGCGTCGTCCCCTCCCGCCCCGAGGCCAACCACCTCGGCCGGGTGAACACGACCTGCTCCACCTCGCCGGGAGTCACCCCGTGCCTGGCGATGTGCTGCTCGGACCGGTCAGTCCAATAGATCTCAGTCTGCACGACAGAGAGCGTGTTGCAAACGCATTGCGTGCGGCGAATCGACCCCACCCGATCGGACGATGCGCGTGAACGCACGAGACCGGCGCGCGATTTCATCGCGCGCCGGTCGACACAGCAAGGCCGCTTCAGCCTGCCGTGCCCAGGTGGACGGTGATGAGACCGGCCGTGATCAGGGCGAGGCCGGTGAGGGCGGTGGGGGACGGGACCTCGTGGCGGACGGCGAGGGCGGTCAGCACGGTGCCGATGGTGCCGATGCCGGTGAAGACGGCGTAGGAGGTGCCGACCGGGAGGTCCTGGAGGGCGCGGGAGAGGAGGTAGACGGCGCCCAGCATGAGGACGAAGCACAGGGCCGTCTGCGGGAGCCGGGTGAACCCCTCGGTCGGCTTGATGGACTGCGCCCAGGCGACCTCCACCACCCCCGCCAGCAGCAGCCAGATCCACGGCACGGCGTTCAGCCCTCCCTCGGGATGCGGTAGCCGACCAGCTTGGTGCCCAGCTCGCCGGCCCGGTACAGCGCGTCGGCGGCGGACTCCCGGTGCTGCAGGACGCGCCCGGCCAGGGCCGGGTCCACCAGGGAGTTGACGAGTTCGGCGGCGATCACCTCGGTGTCCTCGACCGCGTAGTGGCCGCGGACGAAGTCGCTCAGGTAGCGGCCGTTGTGGTCGTACGGCTCGCGCGGGGTGCCGGGCCCGTAGGCGCCGCCGCGCGCGGCGACGACCACGAACTTGCGCGGCGCGAGCACCATCTTCGGGAAGGTGACCTGGTCGATCCAGGCCTTGAGCGCGGACGGGATGCCGAAGTTGTACATCGGCGCGCCGATCAGCACGGCGTCCGCCGCGACGAGTTCGTCGAGCAGCGGCCGGACGACGGCCCAGGCCTCCTGCTCCTGCCCGGTGCGGACGGCCTCGGGGTAGCGGGCGATGTCGGTGATGCCCTCGCGCAGCAGGGTGTCGCAGATCCGGGTCCAGCCCTCGCGGATCGGCGGGACGGGCTCGGCGGCGAGGTCGCGGTGGGTGACCTCGCCGCCGCCGGCCAGCCAGGCGTCGGCGAAGGCCGCGCCGAGACGGCGGGTGAAGGAGTCGGTGCGCGCGCTGCTGTCGAGGTGCAGGAGGTGGGACACGGTGAACCCCCGGAACGGTCTGGGCTGGACGGAACGGGCCGAACAACCGGACATCGCGTCCACTTGTCGGCCCTCCCTACGCTAGAGGGAAGTGGACAGCGTGTCCACTTCCCTCGGGTGCGCACTTCCCTCTACCGTTGTCCCCCATGACGACCGAGCTCCCGATGGCCGACGGCCCGCCGCCCCGCGAACGGGCCGACGCCGCCCGCAACCGGGCCAAGGTGCTCGCCGCCGCCGGACGGCTCTTCGCCGAGGGCGACCCGGCCGCCGTCACCATGGACGACATCGCCCGGGCCGCCGGCATCGGCCGCGGCACCCTCTACCGCCGCTACCCGGACCGCGCCTCGATCGCCCGCGCCCTGCTCGACGAGCACGAACGCGCCCTCCAGGAGCGGCTGCTGCGCGGCGCCCCGCCGCTCGGCCCGGGCGACGGGGCCGGCACCGTCGCCCCCGCCGACCGCCTGGCCGCCTTCTACGCGGCGATGGTCGAGCTGCTGGAGACCCACATCCACCTGGTGCTCGGCGCCGAGACCGGCGCGGCCCGCTACCGCACCGGCGCCTACGCCTTCTGGCGGCTGCACGTCGCCCACCTGGCGCGCGAGGCCGGCCGGCCGGACCCGGAGGTCCTGGCCGACCAGCTGCTCGCCCCGCTCGCCCCCGAGCTCTTCCGCCACCAGCGCGAGGCCGGCGTCACCCCCGCACGGATCGCGGCCGGCCTGGCCGCCCTGGCGCACGGCACCCTCGGCTAGGACGGGGGCACGGTCAGGCCGGGACGTGCCAGACCTGGTTGGCCGCGCCGTTGCAGTCCCAGATGCCCAGCTGGTTGCCGTTGGCGGTGGAGAAGCCCAGGTCGTCCAGGCAGCGGCCGGACGCCGGGTTGAGGATCGAGCCGTCCGCCCGGACCTGCCACTGCTGGGCGCCGGTGCCGTTGCAGGTGTAGAGCTGGATCTTGGTGCCGTTGGCGGTGCCGGCGCCGGTGACGTCCATGCACTTGTTGAAGGCGCGGATGGTGCCGTCCACCGCGATCTTCCACTGCTGGGCGTTGGTGCCGTTGCAGTCGTAGATCTGGACGGGGGTGCCGTCGGAGCTCGCGGCGCCCTTCACGTCGACGCACTTGCTCGCGTAGCCGGTGATCTGGCCGACCGGGCCGGCGGGCTGCGGCGGGAGCTTGGGGCCGAGGACGACGTACGGGAAGGAGACGGTCTCGTTGACGCCGCAGGGCGCGACCGCGGTGCCGTCGCCGACCACGGTGCCACTCATGGTGCCCCGGCTGAACTGCACGGTGTGCTGGGCGTTCCACCACTGGCAGGTCGCGGAGACGTACCAGGTCTGGAGCGGGTCGATGCCGGAACAGGAGCCGTAGGCGTTCCAGCCGGCGACGTAGGCGCCGCAGCCGGCGGCGGCCTGGGCGCCGGTGGCCGGCGCGGCGAGTGAGGCGGCCGCGCCGAGCAGGGCGGCGCTGGAGAGCAGGGCGGCGGTACGACGCATCGGAAGGTCCTTCCGGGGACGGTGAACCGGACAACCCGCGGAGCAGGGAACCGTGATGGCGGTGCGCCACTTGTGCGGGCCGCGTGAAAGCGTCGGGGGGATGTATGGCCACGGTCAACAGCGCGGGGGGACGATCACGCCAACGGTCCGTCCACGGACGGGGGTTGGTACGAACGGTCGCCCGGAAGCGGCGGCAGGCCGGGGGCCCGGAGGATCCGTCCGGAAAGCGGCCCGCCGGGGGCGCACACGCGGACGGCCCGGCTCACCCCGCGCGGGGTGGGCCGGGCCGTCGGAAGCCGCGGTCGCTCAGGTACCTCAGTCGGCCTGGCGGCGCTGGCGGCCGGTGCCGTAGTTGGAGCCGGACTTGGAACCGCTGCCGGGCTTGGCCCGGCCCGCGGAGCGGCCGATGAAGCCGGACGCCTGGCGCGGCGCGCCGCCGCCCTGGCCGCCGCCCGCACCACCGACGCGCTGCTTGGGCCGGGGACGACGCGGGTTGCCGTTCATGTCGACGTCGGTCGGCAGGCCCGAGCGCTTGCCGGAGCGCCGGCGCGGCCCGGAGGAGGCCTTCGGCGCGGCCTTCCCGGCCTCCGCGTCGGCGGGGGCGGCCGGGGCGGGCACGGCCAGGGTGACCGCCACGCCGCTGGGGGTGCGGGCACCGGTGATCCGGGCGAGCTCGCCGTCACCGGGGCGGACCTTGGTGGTGGTCGGGCGGATCCCGGCCACGGTCATCAGCCGGCCGACCTCGCGCCGCTGGTCGGGCAGCACCAGGGTGACGACCGTGCCGGACTCGCCGGCCCGGGCGGTGCGGCCGCCACGGTGCAGGTAGTCCTTGTGGTCGATCGGCGGGTCGACGTTGACGACCAGGTCGAGGCCGTCGATGTGGATGCCGCGGGCGGCGACGTTGGTGGCGATCAGCGCGGTGACGTGGCCGTCCCGGAACTGGTCGAGCACCCGGTTGCGCTGCGGCTGGGACTTGCCGCCGTGCAGGGCGGCGGCCTTCACGCCGTTGGCGAGCAGCTGCTTGGCCAGCCGGTCGGCACCGTGCTTGGTGTGCACGAACATGATCACGCGCCCCTCGCGGGAGGCGATGTGGGCGGTGGTGGACGCCTTGTCGGCCGGCTCCAGCTGGAGCACGTGGTGGTCCATGGTGGTGACCGCGCCGGCCGAGGGGTCGACCGAGTGGGTGACCGGGTCGGTCAGGAAGCGCTTGACCAGCCGGTCGACGTTGCGGTCCAGGGTGGCGGAGAACAGCATCCGCTGCCCGCCCTCGGCGACCTGCTCCAGCAGCTTGGTGACCTGCGGCAGGAAGCCCATGTCGGCCATCTGGTCGGCCTCGTCGAGCACGGTGATCGCGACGTCGGAGAGCCGGACGTCGCCGCGGCCGATCAGGTCGTCCAGCCGGCCGGGGGTGGCGACCAGGACCTCGGCGCCGCGGCGCACCGCGTTGGCCTGCCGGGTGATCGACATGCCGCCGACGACGGTGGCGATCCGCAGGTTGACGGCGGTGGCGTACGGGGTGAGCGCCTCGGTGACCTGCTGGGCCAGCTCGCGGGTGGGCGTCAGCACGAGCGCCAGCGGGTGGCGGGCGTCGGCGCGCTTTCCGGCGGTGCGGGCGAGCAGCGGCAGGCCGAAGGCGAGCGTCTTGCCGGAGCCGGTGCGGCCACGGCCGAGCACGTCACGGCCGGCGATCGAGTCGGGCAGCGTGGCGGCCTGGATCGGGAACGGCTCGGTGACGCCCTCGCGGGTCAGCGCGGACAGGATCGCCTTGGGCAGCTCCAGCTCGGCGAAGCTCGCCGCCGGCGGGCGGGCCGGGGTGCCCTCGACGACGGTGAAGTCGGCGGGCTCGGCGACCCGCGGGGTGTTGCGGCGCGGCGGGCGGGAGGACGCCCCGCCGCGCGGGGCGCCGGTACGCGCGGCACCGGTGCGCGGGGCGCCGGTACGGGTGCGGGGCTTGCGGGAGCGGCCGCCGTCGCGGGGCTGCTGGGCAGGGGTGGTCACGGGATCTCCGTCCATAGCACTACAGCCCCGGTCAGGGACTGGTCGGCCGTCGGAAAGGAGTGCGCCGCCCCGGCCGTTCGGCGGCATGGGCGAGGGCCCGCACCGTGCGGTGCGGGCCCTCGCTACGCGAGATCGCGAGTCAGCTCGGAGCCGGACTCAGATGACGCGGATGTTCTCGGCCTGCGGGCCCTTCTGGCCCTGGGTGACGTCGAACTCGACCTTCTGGCCCTCGACGAGCTCACGGAAGCCCTGAGCAACGATGTTCGAGTAGTGCGCGAACACGTCCGGGCCGCCGGTCTCCTGCTCGATGAAGCCGAAGCCCTTCTCGCTGTTGAACCACTTCACGGTGCCGGTAGCCATAACCGTCTCCTCTAACTGGGGCATCGGAGCCCACACCTCGTGGACCCCAAGTAGCCGCGATCCCCATCCGGAGACTGAAACACCGGACAAAACAAATGCGCCTGTTGGTTGGGACCAGCAGGCGCACACAAGCGTTCATGGGAACCAAAACTGCAACTGACTCGACTGTAGCACGGTCGCACCCCGATTGACCGGGGATTTTCTGCCCGACAGATCACGTTTGCGGGCTCCGGGAAGCGGGCAGACGGCGCCCGCCGAGGCGGGCGCCGTCCGTGGCGACACCGTGGTGCCACCCCGTTTTCACCGGGACGGTCGAACGGTCAGCGCCGTCCGGCCGACTCCGGCAGTCCGTGCGCGCTGTACGGACCGGCCGGCGCGGCGTGGCCGCCGTGACCGCCGCCGACGGCGTCGCCGCCGTGGCCGGGCCACCAGGCGGCCTTGCCGACCAGCGCGGTGAGCGCCGGGGTGAAGAACATCGCCATCACGAAGGCCGCCAGGAAGATGCCGAAGGCCATGCCGAAGCCGAACTCCAGCATGAAGATGTTGCCCGCGAGCATGAACGTCGCGAACGACACCGCCAGGATGAAGCCGGCCGCGGCGACGGTCGGGCCGCCGTGGCGCACCGCCTCGCGGGCCGCCTCGCGCGGGCTGCGGCCCTCACGGGCCTCCTCGCGCAGACGGGCGATGATCAGGATGTTGTAGTCGGTGCCGATCGCCACCACGAAGAGGTAGATGAGGATCGGCAGCATGAACATCATGCCGTGCTCGCCCTTGATGTTCTGGAACAGCAGGGTCGAGGAACCGAGGGTCGCGGTGAAGCCGAGGCCGACCGAGGCCATCAGGTACCAGGGGGCGACCACGCTGCGCAGCTGGAGGGCCAGGATCAGCAGGATCAGCAGACCCGCGATCGGGAACACCAGCTTGTAGTCGTGGCTCATCGCCAGGTTGATGTCCTTGTAGATCGCGGTGATGCCGCCGACCTTGGCCTCGGTGCCGGACGGTGCCTGGGCGTGGGCCACCTCGCGCAGCTTGGTGAGCGTGTCGATCGCCTCGTTGCCGGACGGCTCGCTCTTGAGCAGGACGGTGAAGTCCGCCGTCGCGCCGTCCTTGCTGACCTCCGGCTTCCCCTCGGCCTCGGCGACGCCGGGGACGGCGCCGAGCTTGGCGGCGTAGCCCTCGAAGCCGGCCTGGTCGAGCTTGCCGCCGCCGGTGGAGGTCAGGTAGACGTGCGTCGGGTCCGCGGCGCCGGCCGAGAAGGCGCTGACCATCTTGTCCTGGACGACCATCGACTCCTTGGTCTTGGGCATCGAGCTGCCCGCGAGGTCGAAGGTGCCGTTGTAGTTCAGGGCGCCGGCGGTCAGGGCCAGCAGCACGCCGCCGGAGGCGAGGGCCACCACGGCCGGACGCTTCTGGACCATGCGCCCGAGCGCGGCGAACCGGGCGTCGCTGGGCTCGCGCATCCACTTCTTGCCGGGCCAGAAGACCCCGCGGGCCGGGATGACCGTGAGGACGGCCGGGGCCAGGGTGAGCGAGGCGAAGGCGGTGACGACGACCGCGATGGCCAGCGCCGGGCCGAGCGCCTTGAACATGCCGAGGCTGGAGAGGACCAGCACCGCGAAGGCGACGGTGACCGCGCCGGCCGCGGAGGCGATGGCCTCGCCGACCCGGCCGACGGCGTGGACCACGGCCTCCTGCCGGGTGTCGCCCGCCCGCAGCCGCTCGCGGTAGCGGAAGGCGAGGAACAGGAAGTAGTCGGTGCCGACGCCGAGCACCACGACGATCAGGATCGCCGAGAGCACCGGGGTGGACTTCAGGTCGAAGGCCTTGGTGGCGTAGGCGATCAGGCCGTTCGAGGTCGGCATGGCGATCATCAGCGAGAGCAGCACCGGCAGCAGACCGGCCAGCACGCTGCGGAAGATGATGCCGACGATGATCGCCACCAGCAGGACGCTGCTGATCGCGATGATGGCGTCGGCCGCGCCGGAGGACTCCTTCTGGTCCAGCTGCTGGGCGGCCTGGCCGCCGAGCTGGAACTTCAGGTCGGTGCCCTGGGCGAGCGCCTTGCCCTCGTCGCGGATGTCCTTGGCGACCTCGCCGAACTTCTCCGAGTTCTGGGTGGTCTTGTCGATGGCGATCGGCGCCAGCGCGTACTTGCCGTCCTTGGAGGTCGACTGGTCGCTGACCGGGACGATCTGCTCGACGTGCTCGATCTTCTTGTCGGTGAGACCCTTGATGATCTTCGCCGCGGCGGCCTTGTCGTCGGCCGTCAGCTGGGCACCGTCGTTGCGCTCGAACAGGGCGAGCGCGGAGGGCGTGAAGCTGGACGGAAACGCCTGCTCCTGCAACTGCGCGGCCTGGATGGACTCGTAGTGCTTCGGGAGGAACGCGGCCTCGTCGGTCTGGGCGGTGATCTTCGGCGCCGTGAACGCGATGGCGATCATCGCGACGATCCACCCGGCGATCACCCACCAGGCGCGACGGACGACGAATTGTCCTAGTCGGTGGAACATGCTCGTAATGCCTCCTGGGCATGGTTCACCGCAGCCCTTGGGGGACGGGACGCCGGGCGACGGATCAGGATCGGCTCCGGCCGTGCGGGGGCACTGGCCTAGCCGGTCGGCAGGTAAGTACTCAGAGGGGATCATCCTACGGTCACTTACTTGCCGACCGGCAAGTAGTTTTCCCCTCGACCCCGTTGCCGCAGGCCGACCCCCTCGGGGACGCCCTGAAGCGACCCTGACCCATCTTCGCCCGCGCACGACCCCCTGCACCTCGTGCTCGGGGTGGATTCAGCTCCCCCTCAGGGTGGAGTCCCTGCCCCTATCCCTGGGAGGAGATGTCAGGGTCGGTGGGTAGGGAAAACCCCACCCCGCCCCCGAGGAAGACCACAGGGCGCACTCCCCCGCCAGCCGGATACCCCGTCACCTGCGGCTTCCCTACTGTCGGTTGGGACGCCGGACCGCACCCGGCGCCCGACATCCCGGCGGCCGACCACCGCCGTAGGCCCGGCCCGCGCCCGCCACCGGTCCCGGCGCCGGCCGCACTCCCAGGGGGAACCCGTGAAGACCAAGCTCGGCATGGCCGCCGCCATGGGCGCGTGGAGCGCCCGGCACAGAAAGACCGCCGTCTTCGGCTGGCTGCTCTTCGTCGTCCTCGCCGCCGTCCTCGGCGGCATGCACGGCAGCACCAAGGTCACCGACGCCGAAGCCATGCCCGGCCAGGTCTCCCGGGCCGCCGAGATCCTCGACCAGGCCGGCCTCAAGCCCCCGTCCACCGAGACCGTGCTGGTCCAGAGCGCCGGCCTGACCACCGACGCCCCCGCCTTCCGGACCGTCGTCGAGCAGGTGATCAGCGGGGTCAACGGCACCGGCAAGGCCACCGACGTCCGCTCCCCCTACGACACCAAGGCGATCTCCGCCGACGGCCGCTCCGCCCTCGTCCAGCTCACCGTGAAGGGCGAGCACGAGGAGGCGGTGAAGAACGTCACCGCCGTGGTCGACGCCGTCGCCGCCGTCCAGAAGCAGCACCCCGACCTCACCGTGGTCGAACTCGGCGACGCCAGCTCCGGCAAGTGGATGGACGAGCAGTTCGCCGACGACTTCGCCCGCGCCGAGTGGACGGCCGTCCCGCTCGCCCTCGGCATCCTGCTGGTCGCCTTCGGCGCGCTGGTCGCCGCCGTCCTGCCGGTCGTGCTCGCCCTCACCGCCTTCATCGCGGCCGGCGGACTCGTCGCGCTCAGCAGCGGCCTGCTGCACACCAGCAACAGCGCCAGCTCGGTGATGCTGCTGGTCGGCCTCGCCGTCGGTGTCGACTACTGCCTGTTCTACCTGCGCCGCGAGCGCGAGGAGCGGGCCGCCGGGCGCGACCTGGAGACCTCCCTGCGGATCGCCGCCGCCACCAGCGGCCGGGCCGTCCTGGTCTCCGGCGTCACCGTGGTGATCGCCATGGCCGGCATGTTCCTCACCGGCATCGCCGAGTTCGAGTCGATGGCCTTCGCCACCATCGTGGTCGTCGTCACCGCCGTGCTCGGCTCGCTCACCGTGCTGCCCGCGCTGCTCTCGATGCTCGGCGACAAGGTCGGCAAGGGCCGGGTGCCGTTCCTGGGCAAGCTCCGCCGCCCCGACGCCGCCACCACCGGCGGCCGGTTCTGGAACGCCGTGCTGACCCCGGTGCTGCGCCGCCCGCTGGCCGCCACCGTGCTCGCCGGGACCGTGCTGATCGGCCTCTCCGCCCCGCTGCTCACCATGCACACCGCCAACCTGACCTTCCAGCAGCAGCTGCCCAAGGGCAATGAGCTGGTCGCCGTCTCGCAGAAGATCGAGGCCGCCTTCCCCGGCAGCCCGGCGCCCGCCTCCGTCGTGATCAAGGCCGCCGACATCGACTCCCCGGCGATGACCGCCGCGATCGCCGACCTCAAGGCCCGCGCCCTGGCCAGCGGGCAGATGCACGGACCGGTCGACGTCACCGTCCACCCGCAGCAGAACGTCGCCACCGTCGACATCCCGCTCAACGGCACCGGCAACGACAAGGTCAGCACCACCGCGCTGAAGACGCTGCGCGAGCAGCTCGTGCCCGCCACCGTGCTCACGGTGCCCGGCACCGAGGCCCCGGTCACCGGCCGCACCGCCGGCTCGTACGACTTCAACGCCAAGATGACCGGCTCGATGCCGCTGGTCTTCGGCTTCGTGGTGGCCTTCGCCTTCCTCCTCATGCTCACCTCGTTCCGCTCGCTGGCCGTCGCCGGCACCGCCGTGGTGCTCAACCTGCTGTCGGTCGGCGCCGCGTACGGGGTGCTGACGCTGGTCTTCCAGCACGGTGTGGGGGCCTCGCTGCTCGGCACCGAGGGCGTCGGCGCGGTGGAGTCCTGGGTGCCGCTGTTCCTCTTCGTGATCCTCTTCGGCCTCTCGATGGACTACCACGTCTTCGTGGTCTCCCGGATCAAGGAGGGCCGCGACCGCGGCCTGCCGACCCGGGCCGCGATCGCCCACGGCATCCGCTCCACGGCCGGGGTGGTCACCAGCGCCGCGGTGATCATGGTGGCGGTGTTCGCGGTCTTCGGCACCCTGTCCATGCAGGCCATGAAGCAGATGGGCGTCGGCCTCGCGGTCGCGGTGCTGATCGACGCGACGATCATCCGCGCGGTGCTGCTGCCCGCCGTGATGACCCTGCTCGGCGAGCGCAACTGGTACCTGCCGCGCTGGCTCGGCTGGCTGCCCGACCTCTCGCACGGCGAGAGCGTCCCGCCGGTCGGCGCCGGCGCCGTCCACGCCGGCCACGTTCCGCAGCCCGCGCCCGGGCAGCAGCCCCACCAGGCCCGGCACCGCCGGATCGAGGTCTGACCTTCCCCTCCAGTGGTCCTCGGACCCGCAGACCTCGGACACCGCCGGGCCCCGCGTGACGCGGGGCCCGGCGGCCGTTTGCCAGAATGATCGCCCGCCCCCACCCGGCTGTCATTGCAGGACAACGCAAGAAACGGACACCCCCATGCTCCCCTTCGACGAGGAACGGGCCCGGCTGCTGCTCGCCCACGCCTGCGAGTCGGCCGGCCTGCCCGGCCCCGCGGACGCCCGGCTGATCGCCCTCGGCGAGAACGCCGTCTTCGACCTCGGCGACCCGGCCGTGGTCGCCAAAATCGGCCGCGGCCCGGAACTGCACGAACGCGCCCGCCGCGAGCTCGCCGTCGCCGACTGGCTGGCCGGCCACGGCGTCCCGGTGGTCCGTCCGTACGACGCGGTGCCCGTCGAACCGCGGCTCGCCCACGGTCACCCCGTCACGTTCTGGCACCGGCTGGCCCCCGCCGAGCGGCCGGCCCGCCCGGTCGACCTCGCCCCGCTGCTGCACGCCCTGCACCGGCTGCCCGAGCCGCCGTTCACGCTCGGCCGGCGCGACCTGCTGGCGCCCGTCGGACGCTGGCTCGCCTCCGCCGAGGGCCATGTCGACCCGGCCGACGTGGAGTTCCTGCGCCGGCGCCGGGACGACTTCGCCGCGGAGGCGGCCGCGCTGGTCCCGCACCTGCCGACCGGGGTGATCCACGGCGACGCGCTGCCGCGCAACGTCCACATCGGCCCGGACGGGCCCGTCCTGCTCGACCTGGAGTTCGTCGCCGACGACCTGCGCGAGCACGACCTGGTGGTGCTCGCGCTCAGCCACGACCGCTACGGCGTGCCGGGCGAGGAGTACCGGGCGTTCACCGAGGCGTACGGCTGGGACGTGCGCGAGTGGCCCGGCTTCGCGGTGCTGCGCGGGGCGCGGGAGACGGCCAGCGCCTCCTGGGTCGCACAGCAGGCGCCCGGCAACCCGGCCGCGCTGGCCGAGTTCCGGCGCCGGGTGGACTCGCTGCGGACGGGGGCCACGGAGGTGCGCTGGTACCCGTTCTGACCCGGTGCCGGTGGCCGGAAAACCGGGCGATCGCCGCCGACCACGGCCTGCGCCCGCTGGGCTGGTCGGTCGACCCGCGCGACTGGTCCCGCCCGGGCACGGCCGCGATCGTCTCCGCCGTCCGGGCCCAGCTCAAGCCCGGCGGCGTCGTCCTGCTGCACGACGGCGGCGGCGACCGCACCCAGACCGTCGCCGCCCTGCGGCAGCTGCTGCCCTGGCTGACCGCCCAGGGCTACCGCTTCGACTTCCCCGCCAACCGAGCCCCCGGCCATGCCCCCTAGACTCCCGGCATGGCCACCGATCACCCCGCTGCCCTCGGACCGCGCCTGAGCAGCGGTCGGATCGTCGGGCTCCTGCTGATCTCCGCGTTCACCGCGACCGCCGGCTGGCTCACCGCCACCGGCTTCGTCCACGCGTACGCCACCGGCGCCTGCGGTCCCGAGCGGCGGTGCGACGGCCTCGGCACCGCCGGATACCTGGCCGGCGGGATCCTGCTCTGGCTGCTGTGCCTGGTGGCCACCGCCACCACCGCGCACGGCGACGCCCCCACCACCGAACCCTCGGCCACCTCCGACCGGGGCGTCCTGCTCGGCTGCCTCGCCCTCGGCCTGCTCGGCGCGGCCCTCGCCAACGGCTCCTTCCACCCCTGGGCGCTGCTCCCCGTCCTCCCGCTCGCCCTGCTGACCGCCGTCCTCGACCGGCACGGCGCCCGCCGCTGGCACGCCTTCCGGCTGGAGGGCCGGCGCCGGGCCGGACAGCGGGACCGGCTGGAGCGGTTCGGCGTCACCGTGCCCGCCCGGGTCACCGACCTCACCCCCGCCGACACCGACACCGGTCTGCGCGTCACCGTCGGCTTCACCACCCTCGACGGCGCCCACCGCACGGCCACCGTCACCGACACCTTCCCCGCCCACGAGACCCCGCGCCGGGGCGGCCGCGCCGAGGTCCGCTACGACCCCGCCGACCCGGAGAACACCCACGTCTCCCTCGCCGCCGCGGACCCCGAGCCCGCCGGTACGGTCCCCGCCGACGCCCTGGAGGTGGTCGCCGCTCTGGAGCGCCTCGCCGCGCTGCACCGCGACGGCGCCCTCGACACCGCCGAGTTCGCCGCCGCCAAGGCCCGCCTGCTGGGGACCGGCTCCGCTTCCGGCCATCCGCCGTATCCCCCGCGGGACGCCGTCGTTCACCCGGTCGTTCGTCCGGGAACGGACGGCCCGCACTAGCATCCGCGCAATGACGAGCACGCGCAGGGTGAGCGGCGCCCGGAAGTTCGCCGCCTTCATGTTCGGTTGCTTCGCCGCCTTCGGCGGCTGGTGCGCGGCCACGGGCTATCTGCACTCGTTCACCGCCGGCGACTGCGGGCCCGGCACGCCGTGCCAGGACGACGTCACGGCCCTGCTCACCACCGCCGGGGTGGTGCTGTGGCTGCTCGCGCTGTTCGGCGCCCTGGGCCTGGCCGAGAACCGCGACGTCGAGAAGCCGCAGCGGCTGCCGCTCGCGATGACCACCGCCGGCGTGGTGTTCCTCGGTCTGCTCGGCGCCGTCCCGGCCGGCGGGGCACCGCGCCCCTGGCTGCTCGCCGCCGCCGGCCTGTTCGCCCTGCTGACCCTGGTCGCCGGCGTCCGCGGCGAACGGCGGATCCGGCGCGAGAACGCGGAGCGGCTGGCGCTCCGGAACCTCGCCGCCCGGTTGCACACCTCCGGGCTGTCCGTCCCCGGAACAGTCATCGACGTCCAGCACGCCGACCACCGGCCTACCCCCGGCGCCGCCGCCCAGCGGCTGCGGCTGACCGTCCGCTTCACCGCCCCGGACGGGCGCGCGTACACGCTCACCCACACCGGGACGTTCCCCTCCTACGCGCTGCCGGGCGCCGGCAGCGGGCTGACGGTCCGCCACGATCCGCAGGACCCGTCCGCCGCGCTGGTCGCCGAGAGCGGTCCGTCCGCCGCACCGCCGCTGAGCGAGGAGCTCGAACGCCTCGCCGCGCTGCACCGCGACGGCGCCCTCGACGCCGCCGAGTTCGCCGCCGCCAAGGCCCGCCTGCTGGGGACCGGGCTCAGCGCAGGGGCCAACGGGGGTCGATGACGGCCTCCGGGTCCTTGCCCCGGCGCAGCCAGGACTGCAGGTCCTCGGCCCAGGCCCGGTACCAGCCGACCTGCCGGGCGTGCAGCTCGGCCGTCGGGACGCCACCGACCTGGTCGGGGTAGCGCTCGGCGAGGGCGACGGCGACCCGGACGGCGGCGAGGGCGTCGCTGCCGGCCTCGTGGGCGTCGGTCAGTTCGACCCCGTACACCTCGCAGACCCGCTGGAGGGTGCGGGAGCCCTTGCGGTACTTGTCCACGGCGCGGTCGATGACCAGCGCGTCCAGCACCGGCGCGACCGGCCCCCCGAGGCGCTCGGCGAGCGCCGGCAGACCGTGCCGGCGCAGCTCGGCGTCCAGCAGCGACAGGTCGAACGGCGCGTTGAACGCCACCACCGGCCGCCCGGCGGCCAGCCGTTCGCACAGCGCCGCGGCTATCTCGTCCACCGCCTCCTTGGCCGCCCGCCCCTTGGCCCGGGCCAGGTCGTCGCCGATCCCGTGGATCGCCTCCGCCTCGGCGGGTATCGGGACGCCCGGATCGAGCAGCCAGCCGGTGGCGCTCAGCCGGCGGGCCCCGACGGTGTCCACGAGGGCGGCCGTGACGATGCGGTCCACGGCCGGGTCGGTGCCCGTGGTCTCCAGGTCGAAGCCGACCAGTGGCTGCTGCCACCAGCTCATAGGGGTGTGTCCTTCCGTCCTCTGGGTCGAAGCAGCCCCTATCATCACCCGCCCCTCCGACAATCCGGCCGGTGGGGCGGGCGGCGGGCATCCCGGCCGGTGCCGCCGGGCCCCGCGCGCCGTCCGCCCCGGTGGTCCGCGAGGCGGGCGAAACCGCCGGCCTGGCGGGGTGGGCGGCGGGGAGACCGGCCGGGTGGGCATCACGACCGGTGCCCCCGGGTGGTCGCTGCGGCCGGGCGGCCCCGAGGACGTCGAGGCGATCGCCGAGCTGCGCGCCGAGGTCATGCGCCCCGGTCCGGCCCGGCCCGGGCGCTACGACGTGCACCGGGTGCGCCGGGCGGTCGGCTGCTGGAGCACTTCTGCCTCGCCCCGGCGCACCAGGGCCGGGGGCGGGGAGCGCCGTGCGCCGGCTGTACGAGCGGCCCCGGTTCACCGTGGAGGCGCAGGACCCGGTCGCCGTGCCCGTGGTCCGCCCGGCGGCGGGGCCCGCCCGTCAGCCCCGGACGGTGAAGCCGCCCCGGACGGGGGCGAGGTCGGGGCCGGTGCCGGTGGGCTCCTGACAGGGGGTGGCGACCGGCGCGCCGTCGACGCCGCCCCGGGGGATGCCCGTCCAGGCGATCCGGTGGCCGCCCTCCCCGTCGGGGCGGAAGACAAGAGCGACCTCGGGGTGCCAGGTCCTCGGCAGCGGCGGCACCGGATCGAGGGCGGGGCCGGTGGTGTAGGCGATGGAGTCGGCCGTGCCGGTGAGCACGACGGTCCCGCCGGTCCCGGTGAGGCAGTCCACCCGGACCTCGACCCGGACGGTGAACTGGCGGTCGGTGCCCCGGTCGAAGACGTGCTGGATGGTGGCGTGGCCCCGGCCGCCGCGGGCGGCGACGCCCAGGGTGAGCAGCTGGGTCGGGTCGGGGGCGGAGCCGAGCGGGGCGAGCCGGGCCCAGCCGTGCAGGGACGGGGAGGCCGGAGCGGCCACCGCGGCCGTCGGGGCGGCGGCGAGTGCCAGGGTGCTCGCCAGGGCGGCGCCCAGCAGGTGCTTGCGCATGGTCGGACCTCGTTCCTCGGAGGCGGCCGGCGCGGTGCCGGCCCGGTGCCTCCACGATCCCGGCCGCCCCGGGGCCGCCGCCTCCGCCCTCGGGAGGGGCCGCGTCCCCCTGCCGGGGGAGACGGTCAGGAGACCGGGCGGGAGTCGGCCCAGACGCCCTCGAACTCCTCGCGGTAGACCTCCAGCAGCCCGGCGTCCGTGCCGCCCGGCTGCTGTCCGGCGCCGCCGCGCAGGACCAGGGCCGGCGACTCCATGCCGCGGGCGCGCCGCAGGTAGGGCTGGACGACGCCGAGGTCGCGGGTCTGGCGGCGGCCGCCGGGGGCCGTCGCGGCGGACGGCACGCCCTCGACCAGGTAGGCGGTGAAGCGCGGGGTCTCGTCGAACACCCGGATCTCGAAGCCGCCCTGGTCGC
The DNA here is from genome assembly GCF_040302725.1 of Kitasatospora sp. NPDC097605. Lineage (NCBI taxonomy): Bacteria > Bacillati > Actinomycetota > Actinomycetes > Kitasatosporales > Streptomycetaceae > Kitasatospora > Kitasatospora sp. NPDC097605. The sequence continues at coordinate 66,679 of NZ_JBEOSF010000009.1, forward strand.
GCAGCGCGGCGCGGACCCGGCGCACGTGCAGGATGTTCATCTGGATGGAGCGGCCCAGCTCGCCGCGCCCGAGGCCCAGTTCGCGCTCGCGGCGGCGGACGGCGCTGCTGGCCGGGTTGAGGAAGAGCAGCCGGACCCGGCAGCCGTCGGTGGCGAGCCGCACCAGCCGCTTGCCGGTGTAGTTCTGGCAGAGCATGCCGAGGCCGATGCCGAGCGCGTCCAGCCGCCGGGCGCCGTCGAGCAGGTCCTCGACCGGCAGGTCGCGCTGGAGGCGGACCCGGTCGGGGTGGACCGCGACGACGTCCGCGTACCGGCCGGCGACCAGCGACTCGACGACGTCCGCGGGCACCGCGCCGGCCCCGCCGTCGAACAGGGCGAGCAGCCGGGCGGCGGCCCGTTCGGTCTGGGCGAGGACGGTCGGGGTGAGGACCCGGTTGCGGGAGACGACGTGCCGGGCGACCTCCAGCTCGTCGAGGGCCAGCTCGATCTCCCGGCGGTCCGCCAGGTAGGGCTCGAAGCAGGGCCAGTGCTGGACCATCAGCTCGCGCAGCTGCGGCAGCGTGAGGAAGACCAGCGGGTCGTCGTCGGCCGGGTCGAGCAGGTAGCCCTTGCGCCGGCTGACCTCGCGCACGGCGCCGGCCCGGTGCGCCCACTCCTCGCCGGCCGGGCCGGCCGCGGCGGTGACCCAGTCCTCGCCGTGGGCGGGCGCGTAGATCGGGTGCAGCACCTCGTCGACCAGCGAGCGCAGCCGCTGCTCGACCAGGTTGAGCCAGACGTAGGCGCGGCCGGAGAGGCGCACCCGCTGGTAGGCGTCCTCCCACTCGGCGCCGGACCAGGCGAGCGCGGGGACCTCGACCGGTCCGCCCTGCGCCGGGACGAGCGAGCGCCCGCCGGTCAGGGCGGGCCGCATGACCACCGTCGGCGCCTCGCTGCGGGCGCTGCCCCGGTCGGGGCCGCCGGGCCCACCGCCACGGCCGCCGGCGGGGAACACCATGCGCCACCTCACCTGGTTCCTGCTGGGAGCCGCCCGGGGCCGCTCGGAGCTGTCTGCCTGCCGTCCGGCCGGTCGGCCGCACGGCGCGCCGCCGACGCACCGCCGGTTCGCCGCCGGTTCGCCTGATGGACCGCCACAGGCCCCGAACAGCCGGACGATCAAGGGTACTGCCCGCCGCGAACCGCCCGCAGCCGGTTGGACCCACGGCGCCGGCCGGCCCGCGGTCCGCCCCAACCGTCTCATCCGCCCCGCGCGGCACGGAAGCCCCGCGACGGCGGCGTGACGCCCCCGGGACACCGTGGGGACACCCGTTCGGGCGAACACGGCGCGAATGGCCCCGCCACCGGGGAGGGCGTCGGGGAGTATGCGGACTGTGCCGCGCCCGGGCGCCGTCCGCCACGGCGCCCGGCCGGCACACCCAGCGGTCCGGCCACGATCATCGGACTGACCGTCAGTTCTCCTTCGACGCAAGGGAGTCGAGCAACCATGCAGGTCTGGCCAGGGACCCCCTACCCGCTCGGCGCCACCTACGACGGGGCCGGCACCAATTTCGCGGTGTTCTCGGAGAGCGCCGACCGGATCGAGCTCTGCCTGCTCGGCGAGGACGGTTCGGAGACGGCCGTCGAGCTGCGCGAGACCGACGCCTTCGTCCGGCACGCCTACCTCCCCGGCGTCCAGCCGGGCCAGCGCTACGGCTTCCGCGTGCACGGCCCGTACAACCCGGGCCTCGGCCAGCGGCACAACAGCGCCAAACTGCTGCTGGACCCGTACGCCAAGGCGATGAGCGGCCACATCGACTGGGACGAGTCCGTCTACGGCTACCACTTCGGCGCCCCCGAGCGCCGCAACGACCTCGACTCCGCCCCGCACACCATGCACTCGGTGGTGATCAACCCCTACTTCGACTGGGGCACCGACCGCCCGCCGCGCACCGACTACCACCGCACCGTGCTCTACGAGGCCCATGTGAAGGGCCTGACCAAGCTGCACCCGGGGATCCCCGAGGAGATCCGCGGCACCTACGCGGGCGTCGCCCACCCCGCCGTCATCGAGCACCTCGCCAAGCTCGGGGTCACCGCGATCGAGCTGATGCCGGTGCACCAGTTCGTCCGCGACCACCGGCTGCGCGACCTCGGCCTGGGCAACTACTGGGGCTACAACACCGTCGGCTTCTTCGCCCCGCACTCCTCCTACTCCTCCACCGGCGACCGCGGCCACCAGGTGCAGGAGTTCAAGTCGATGGTGAAGGCGCTGCACGCGGCCGGCATCGAGGTCATCCTCGACGTCGTCTACAACCACACCGCCGAGGGCAACCACCTCGGGCCCACCCTCTCGCTGCGCGGCCTGGACAACGCCTCCTACTACCGCCTCGCCCGCGACCAGCGGTTCTACGAGGACACCACCGGCACCGGCAACAGCCTGCTGATGCGCAGCCCGCACGTGCTCCAGCTGATCATGGACTCGCTGCGCTACTGGGTCACCGAGATGCACGTGGACGGCTTCCGCTTCGACCTGGCCGCCACCCTCGCCCGGCAGTTCCACGAGGTGGACCGGCTCTCCTCGTTCTTCGACCTCGTCCAGCAGGACCCGGTGGTCTCCCAGGCCAAGCTGATCGCCGAGCCCTGGGACCTCGGCGAGGGCGGCTACCAGGTCGGCAACTTCCCGCCGCTGTGGACGGAGTGGAACGGCATGTACCGGGACACCGTCCGCGACCTGTGGCGCGGCGAGAACGCCACCCTCGCCGAGTTCGGCTCCCGGCTCACCGGCTCCTCCGACCTCTACCAGGACGACGGCCGCCGCCCGATCGCCTCGATCAACTTCGTCACCTGCCACGACGGCTTCACCCTGCGCGACCTGGTCTCCTACAACGAGAAGCACAACGAGGCCAACGGCGAGGGCAACCGGGACGGCGAGTCGTTCAACCGGTCCTGGAACTGCGGTGCCGAGGGCCCCACCGACGACCCGGCCGTCGAGGAGCTGCGGGCGCGCCAGCAGCGCAACTTCCTCGCCACCCTGATGCTCTCCCAGGGCGTGCCGATGCTCTCCCACGGCGACGAGTTCGGCCGCACCCAGCAGGGCAACAACAACGCCTACTGCCAGGACAACGAGCTCACCTGGGTGCACTGGCCGGAGGGCGGCGGGGCGCGGACCCGGCTGCTGGAGTTCACCCAGCGGATGGTCTGGCTGCGCCGCGACCACCCGGTGTTCCGGCGCCGGCGCTTCTTCCACGGCCGCCCGGTCCCGGGGCGGTCCACCGGGGAGGGCGGGGGCGAGCACGGGGACCTCACCGACATCGCCTGGTTCACCCCCACCGGGGAGGAGATGACCAAGCGCCACTGGGGCGCCAGCTACGCCAAGTCGCTCACGGTCTTCCTGAACGGCTACGCCATCTCGGAGCCGGACCGGCACGGCGGGCGGATCGTCGACGACTCCTTCCTGCTGATGTTCAACGCGCACTTCGAGCCGCTGGAGTTCACCGTCCCGGCCGGGCACGGGCAGGAGTGGCAGGTGGTGGTGGACACCGCCCGGCCGCAGCCGCCCGCGCCGGACTCCGCGGCCCGGGTCAAGGCCGGGGACACCCTCTGGCTCACCGACCGCTCGCTGATGGTGCTGCAGCGGCCCGCCTGAGATCGCCCGGCGGCCCTTGCACACCGGCCGCCTCCCGGGTCACGGTGGTCCCCGGAGGAACCGGGGACCGAGGGGGCGGCCGGCATGGCGGGTGATCAGTCGAGCGCGACGGAGTTCGTCCTGGGGACACTGCTCTCCGTCCCCGGCCGGATCGCGGACGCGACGATCCGGCGCCCTCCCCCGTACCGGCGGCTGCTGGCGCGCACCCGCACCCCGGAGGCGGAGGCCGCCCGGGCCGCCGAGCGCGCGGAGGTCGAGGGCCTGATCGGGCGGCTCGGTGAGATCGACGGGGTGACCCACCTGGTGACCCAGGTGGACGACCGGCGGCTCGCCCCGGGGCTCGGGCTCGACCCCGGCCGCCGGCTGGAGCTGGTCTGCCAGCTGGCCGCGACCGCCTACTTCGCCGCCGGACCGGACGTCCCGGAGCTGCTGCGCCGGATCGACGCCGCCGGGGTCGCCGACTGGGGCAGCGGCCTGTTCCACGACCCCCGGCTGCCGCACCCGCCCGGCTCGGTCGCCGAGGCGCTGGCGTACTACCGGCACGGCGGCCGCCACCCGGACGGATCCCCCAGGAACAGCCCCCGGCTGTACGCGCGGGGGGCGACCCTGCACTGGGACGAGCCGGGCGGGCGGCCGCTGCCCGAGCCGACCCCGACCATGTTCAACAGCTCGTTCGCCCAGTACGCGGACGACCCGGGGGCCGCCGCCCTGGTCGCGGCCGCCCGGGCCGAGCACGGCCTGATCCTGCGCCTGAGCCGCTCCGGGGCCGGCGGCCCGCAGCGTCCGGGCTACTTCACGGTGCCCCGGGGGTGGCGGCGCCGGGGCCACTGAGCAGCCCCGCCACCGCCCGCTCACCTGTTCGGGCCAGCAACGGGTCTTGCCCCCGCGCCGCGCCGGGTAGGCATGGAGGCATGACCCACGCCGCCGAGCCCTCGCAGCCACGCCCGGCCGCCTCCGTCCCGTCGCTCGACCCCTCCCGCCGCCCGACCACCGTGCGGACCGCCGTTCCGGCCCACGTCCCGTCGGCGTCCTACCGGCTCCAGCTCCAGCCCGGCTTCACCCTGCGCGACGCCACCGCCGCCGTCCCCTACCTGGCCGCCCTCGGCGTCTCCCACCTGCACCTCTCCCCGCTGCTGGAGCCCGTGCCCGGCTCCGCCCACGGCTACGACACCGTCGACCACGGCCGGATCGCCGAGCAGCTCGGCGGTGAGCCGGCCCTGCGCGCGCTGGCCGCCGAGGCGCACCGGCACGGCCTGCGGCTGATCGCCGACGTGGTGCCCAACCACATGGCCGTGCCCGCCCCCGAGCACCTCAACCGGCCGCTCTGGCAGGTCCTGCGGGACGGTCCCGACTCGCCGTACGCCCGCTGGTTCGACATCGACTGGCAGGCCCTGCCCGGACCGCCGGACGCCCCCGGGCACGGCCGGGTGCTGCTGCCGCTGCTCGGCGACCGGCTCGGCGCCGTCCTCGACCAGCTCGCCGTGGACGGCGACACGCTCCGCTACCACGACCACGTCCTGCCGCTGCGCCCCGGCACCGAGCACCTCCCGCTGCCCGAGCTGCTCGCCCGCCAGTGGTACCGGCCGGCGTGGTGGCGGCTGGCCCGCACCGAGCTCAACTACCGGCGGTTCTTCACCGTCAACGAGCTGATCGCGGTCCGGGTCGAGGACCCCGAGGTGTTCGAGGCCACCCACGGCGTGCTGCTGCGGCTGCACCGGGAGGGCGTGCTGCACGGCTTCCGGATCGACCACCCGGACGGGCTCGCCGACCCGCGCGGCTACCTGGAACGGCTCGCCGAGGCCACCGGCGGGACGTACACCGTGGTCGAGAAGATCCTCACCGGCGAGGAGCGGCTGCCCGCCGACTGGCCGTGCGACGGCACCACCGGGTACGACGCGCTGCGCCGGATCGACGGGGTGCTCACCGACCACGCGGGCGCCTGCCGGCTGGCCGGGGCGTACGAGGCGTTCCTCACCGGCGCTCCCCCGGGCGGCGAGCCCTGCGCCGACCCGCACCCGGCGCTGGCCGCCGCCCGGCGGGGGCGGGCCGACATGACCGGGCCCGAGGACGAGCTGGCCGCCGAGATCGAGCGGCTGGTCCGCCTCGCCGTCCGGCTCGGCGCCGCCGACCCCGCGTACGCCGACCACCCGCCGTGGCGGCTGCGGGCCGCGCTGCGCCGGCTGCTCACCGGCTACCCCGCGTACCGGCCCTATCCGCGGCCCGGGGAGCCGCTGCCGGAGGTCTCCTCCCGGCAGCTGCGGGAGGCGCTCGCCGCCGACGACGGGACCACCGACGCCACCGACCGCTTCGTGGCCGCCCTCGCGGCGGGCGATCTCGGGCGCGGGCCCGAACAGGACGAGTTCGCCGTCCGCTTCGCCCAGACCGCCGCCGCGGTCGCCGCCAAGGGCGTCGAGGACACCGCCTTCTACCGGTGGAACGCGCTGCTGAGCCTCAACGAGGTCGGCGGCGAGCCGGCCAGGCCCGGGGTGCGGACCGAGGACTTCCACGCCTGGTGCCACTACGTCGAACGGCACTGGCCGCACACCATGACGGTGCTCTCCACCCATGACACCAAGCGCAGCGCCGACGCCCGCGCCCGGCTCGCCGTGCTGGCCGAGCAGCCCGAGTCCTGGGCCGCCGAGGCCGCCGCCTGGTCCACCGCCGCCGGGGCCGGGCCGGGAGGGCCGGGGCCGACCGCGGTGGACCCCGACAGCGACTGGCTGCTCTGGCAGACCCTGGTCGCCGCCTGGCCGGCCACCCCCGAACGGCTGGTCGCCGCCGTGCTCAAGGCCGCCCGGGAGGCCAAGGTCCACACCTCCTGGACCACCCAGAGCGTCCGCTTCGAACGCGCCCTCGCCGACCGCGTGCACGCCGTCTTCGGCAACCCCGGACTGCTCCCCCGGATCGAGGGGTACGTGGCCTCGATCGCCCCGTACGCGCGCTCCAACACGCTGGCCGCCGCGCTGCTGCACCTCACCGTGCCCGGCGTGCCCGACCTCTACCAGGGCAGCGAGGAGCCGCTGTACACCCTGGTCGACCCGGACAACCGGCGCGCCGTCGACCTCGGGGCGCTGGCCGTGCGGCTCACCGACTCGGCGATGGCCCGCCCTGGCGACCTCGCCCGCGAGAAGCTGCACCTCACCACGACCGCCCTGCACCTGCGCCGCACCCGCCCGCTGGGCGCCCACCGGCCGCTCACCGCCGTCGGCCCGGCCGCCGACCACCTGCTCGCCTTCGGGCGCGGGCCGAACGTGCTCACCGCCGTCACCCGCCTGCCGTACGGGCTCGCCCGCGGCGGCGGCTGGCGCGGCACCGAGCTGCACCTGCCCGACGGGGACGCGTGGACGGACGCCTTGACGCTGCGCCGGTTCGCCTCCGGACCGGTGCTGGTGAAGGACCTGCTGGCCGACCTCCCGGTGGCCCTGCTGACCAGGGACCCGGCATGAGGTACCGGGTCTGGGCACCGTACGCCGCCGAGCGGGTCGAGGTGGCCGTCGACGGCACGCACCACCCGCTGCTCCGGGACGAGGCCCGCGCCGGATGGTGGCACGGCGAGGCGCCCGCCGGGGACTACGCGTTCGTGCTGGACAGCGGCCGCCCGCTGCCCGACCCGCGCTCGGCCCGGCAGCCGCACGGCCCCGACGGCCCCAGCCGCGCCGTCGACCACGCCGCGTTCAACTGGTCGCACACCGGGTGGCGCGGCCGCCCGCTCGCCGGCGCCGTGCTGTACGAACTGCACATCGGCACCTTCACCGCCGCCGGCACCTTCGACGCGGCCGCCGAACGCCTGGACCACCTGGTCGAGCTGGGCGTCGACTTCGTCGAGCTGATGCCGGTCTGCCCGTTCCCCGGCAAGCACGGCTGGGGGTACGACGGCGTCTCGCTCTGGGCCGTGCACGAGCCCTACGGCGGACCGGAGGGCCTCAAGCGCTTCGTCGACGCCGCGCACCGCAAGGGACTCGGCGTCGTCCTCGACGTGGTGCACAACCACCTCGGCCCGGCCGGCAACTACCTGCCGGTGTTCGGCCCCTACTTCACCGACCGGCACCACACCCCGTGGGGCTCGGCCGTCAACCTGGACGCGCCCGGCTCCGACGAGGTGCGCGCCTACCTGATCGGCAGCGCGCTCGCCTGGCTGCGCGACTACCGGATCGACGGCCTGCGGCTGGACGCCGTGCACGCCCTCGCCGACGACCGGGCCGTGCACTTCCTGGAGGAACTCGCCCGCGAGGTCGACCGGTTGGCGGTGGCCACCAACCGGCCGCTGTTCCTGATCGCCGAGTCCGACCTCAACGACCCGCGCACCACCACCCCGCGCGAGGCGGGCGGGCTGGGGCTCGCCGCCCAGTGGAGCGACGACTTCCACCACGCCCTGCACTGCGCCCTCACCGGTGAATCCCAGGGCTACTACGGGGACTTCGCCGCCGCCCCGCTCACCGCCGTCGCCAAGGCCCTGACCCGGGGGTACTTCCACGACGGCGGCTGGTCCTCCTTCCGCGGCCGCCACCACGGCCGGCCGTTCCCGCCCGCCCACGGGGAGCGGCTGCTCGGCTACCTGCAGACCCACGACCAGATCGGCAACCGGGCGTTCGGCGACCGGATCTCCGCCGGCCTCTCCCCCGGCCGGCTCGCCTGCGGCGCCGCGCTGGTGCTCACCTCGCCGTTCACCCCGATGCTGTTCATGGGCGAGGAGTGGGGCGCGGTCACGCCCTGGCAGTACTTCACCGACCACACCGACCCCAACCTCGCCGAGGCCGTCCGCCGGGGCCGGCGGCGGGAGTTCGCCGAGCACGGCTGGTCGGCGGACGCGGTGCCGGACCCGCAGGAGCCGGCCACCGTGCTGCGCTCCGTCCTCGACTGGACCGAGCCCAGGCGCGCCCCGCACACCGAACTGCTGGACTGGTACCGGCGGTTGATCCGGCTGCGGCGCGAGCACCCGGAGCTGTCGGACCCCGACCTGGCGGCGGTGCGGGTCGAGGCCGACGAGGCCGCCGGGTGGCTGGTGGTGCGCCGGGGGCCCTACCGGGTGGCGGTCAACCTCGGGGCGGGATCCGTCGCGCTGCGGCTGGAGGGGGAGGTGGTGGCGGCGTTCGGGGGGAGCGATCTCACCGACGGACGGCTGACGCTCGCACCCGACTCGGTGGCCCTGCTGAGGAGTTGACGTTCCGTCATCCGAGGAAGCCGTCGATCCGGTCGCGCAGCCCGTGCGCGTCCAGGCCGTAGGCGGTCAGGTGCTCCGGGATCGAGCCGTACTGCCGGTGCTCGGCGCGCGGCACCCCGAGGGCGAGCAGCCGGTGCGGGCGGTCGGCGAGCGCCTCGTGCGCCTCGTTGGCGGAGGTCCCGGCCAGGTAGGGCTCGACCAGCACCACGTCCGCGTTCCCTTCGGTGGCGGCCCGCAGCGCGGCGCCGTCGAACGGCCGGACGGTGGCCGCGTACAGCACGGTGACGTCCAGGTTCTCGGTGGCGGCGAGCACGGCGTCCAGCATCGGGCCGACCGCGACCACCGCGCCCCGCCCGCCCTGCCGCACCACCGTGAAGCGGCCCGGCTCGATCGCGGTGGCGCGCTCGTTGCGGTGCTCGGAGAGCCGGACGTACACCTTGCGGTCGCCGTCGGCCACCGCGTGGCGCAGCAGCCGCTCCGCCTCGTCCGGGTGGCCGGGCACGTGCACCGTCCAGTCCGGCAGCGTGTCCAGCAGCGCGACGTCGCCCGGCGCCATGTGGGTGCGGCCGCCGGCGGGCCAGTCGTACGAGCCGGCCGCGCTCACCAGTACCGCGCCGACGCCCTGGTGGCCGAGGTCCAGCTTCACCTGCTCGAAGGGGCGCTCGACGAGGAAGCTGGCGAAGGTGTGGGCGATCGGGCGCAGCCCGGTGAAGGCCAGTCCGGCGGCGGCGCCGATCAGCAGCTGCTCGCGGATGCCGACGTTGATCAGCCGGTCCGGGTGCCGCTCGGCGGCCGGCTGGAAGCCCGCGGCGCTGATGTCGGCCAGGACGACGGCGAGCCGCGGGTCCTCGTCCAGCAGGCGGGAGGTGGTCTCGATGAAGCGCTCGCGCATGGTGTCCACGGTTCTGGTGCTCCTTCTCGGTGTTCGGCTCAGGAGTTCTTCGGCTCGACGCGGGCCACCACGACCCGCGGCCGGCCCCGGTGCTCGGCGGTGTACGCGGCGTACAGCGCCTCGTGGTCGCGGCCGTCCACCGTCTCCACCGACCAGCCCTCGGCGGCGAAGCGTGCCGCGATGCCGCCCCGCCAGCCGTGCGTGGCCGAGGAGTTGTCGATCACCAGGGCGTGCAGCCGGTCCAGCCCGGAGGCGCCGGCGAAGGCGACCGCCTCGTGGTTGGAGCCCTCGTCGAACTCGGCGTCCCCGATCAGCACCCAGACCGCCGGGTCGGTGAGCCCCTGGGCGCGCAGGCCGAGCGCCGTGCCGACGGCGATCGGCAGGCCGTGGCCGAGCGAGCCGGAGCTGATCTCCACCCCGGGGATCAGCAGCCGGTCCGGGTGGTGGCCGAGCGGCGAGTCGTAGGCGCCGAAGCTCGGCAGCACCGCCGGGTCGACGAAGCCCTTGGCGGCGAGGACGGCGTAGTACGCCATCGGGCCGTGGCCCTTGGAGAGCAGGAAGCGGTCCCGGTCCTGCGCGTCGGCGGTCTCCGGGGTCACCCGCAGGACGCGGTCGTAGAGCACCCAGAGCGCGTCGAGGGTGGAGGTGGCGGCCGGACCGTGCTTCTCGTCGCCGGTCATCAGGGCCATCAGGCCCGGCAGCCCGGCGTGGCCGAGGGAGGTGGGGGTGGTCGTCTTCATGCCCTCGATGCTGCTACTTGAAGTCGACTTCAAGTCAAGCGCTACAGTGGCCCCCATGAGCGTCCACGGTCCCAGCAGGCACGACCTCCTCACCATCGGCCAACTCGCCGACCGCAGCGGCCTCGCCGCCTCCGCGCTGCGGTACTACGAGAAGCTGGGGCTGATCCACGCCACCCGCACCACCGGCAACCAGCGCCGCTACACCCGCGGCACCCTGCGCCGGATCGCCTTCGTCCGCGCCGCCCAGCGGGTCGGCCTCTCCCTGGACGAGGCCAAGGTCGCCCTGGACCGCCTCCCCGAGCACCGCGCCCCCAGCGGCGCCGAGTGGGACGGCGTCGCGCAGTCCTGGCAGAGCCGGATCGACGAGCAGATCGCGGAGCTGGAGCGGCTGAAGGCCAAGCTCACCGGCTGCATCGGCTGCGGCTGTCTCTCCCTCACCCGCTGCTCCCTCTACAACGCCGCCGACCGCGCCGGCGCCGCCGGCCCGGGCGCCCGCTACCTGCTGACCCGCGACCCCGCCACCGGCCCGGAACCGTCCGGCGCCACCTTCACGGGCTGACCCTCCCCATGGACCTCTTCCTCGCCGACGGCCTGCCCCCTGCCGTGGCCGCCGCCGTCCACCGCGAGGCACTGCGCGCCCTGCGGCCGTCCATTCGGGAAGCCTGGGTGGACGCGTACAGCGACCTCCAGGACCCCACGGCCCCACCCTCACCTTCACCGCCGCCGCCTGGCACTCCTTCCTCACCGCCGTCCAGACCGGCGACATCCCCACCCGGGCCTGAGCACCTTCTGCGCCCCGCCGGAAGCATCCGGCGGGGCGCAGAGCCGTCGGAGGATCCCTTACCGTTACCGCCTGCGCCGAGGTGCTGCGCCCTGTCAGTTCCCCTGGTGGCGGGGGCGCAGGGCGAGGCCTACGCCGGTGGCGGCCGCCACGATTCCGAGCAGGGCCACCGGGCGGGACCACTCGCCCGCCCCCGTGTCGGCGAACGCCACCGGGAGGACGAGGGCCGAGGCCGCCAGGGCGGCGAGGGCGTGGGTGCGGTGCGGGCGACGGCGGACGGGGCCGAAGGCGTCGACGAGCAGGAGGTAGGCGGTCAGCAGCACGGCCACGGCGGCGCCCCGCCAGAGGCCGGGCTCGCCGATCGCGGCGAGCAGGACGCAGCCGGTCGCCAGCGCGGTGGTGCGGCAGGTGGCCAGCCGGGCGGGCCCGGTGGTGGGGCGGCGTTCCGGCTCGGGCGGCGGCGGGGCGGCCCAGGTGGCCAGGGCGAGCAGCGCCACCACTCCGATCGGCCCGACCAGGGCGGCCGCGCCGTCGTCGGCGCCGACCCCGGCGGAAGCCAGCAGCAGGGCGTCGGCGACGACGCACAGGAGGACCCTCTCCCACCAGTTCGTCATCGGGAGCCTCCCGCGATCCGGCGGCGCAGCAGCGGCGCGAGGGCGAGGTCCAGGGCCTCGCCGGGGACGTAGCGGGCGACCGGCACGCCGCGGCCGCGCAGGGCGGCACGCATCGCCTCGCGTTCGGCGCGCCAGAGCCGCAGGGCCAGTGCGCCCGCCTCGTCGTCGGGCTCGACCGAGGGCTCGCCGACCGGGATCTCCACCACGACCAGCGGGTTGCCGTGGTCGCCGATGCGGCCGAGCACCTCCAGGATCCGCTGGTCGGCGAGCGGCGTGAACGCGTAGACCAGGGCGTGGCCCGGCAGGGCGGGCAGCGGCAGCCGGGGCAGGACGGGGCCGCGGTGGACGCGGTCCTGACGCACCTCCAGCACGCTCTCGACCATCCGGTAGAGCTGGCGGTCGCCGGTGGCGGCGGTGAGCCAGCGCAGCCGGCCGCCGACCGTGACCAGGCCGACCCGGTCGTGGCGGCGCAGGTAGGCGCGGGTCAGTCCGGCGGCCGCGCGCAGGCTCTCGTCCAGGCTGGAGAGCCCGGTGGCCGGGTCGTGGACGTCGTCGAGGGTGTCGAGCAGGACGACGGCGTCGGAGGCCCGTTCGGCGGCGAACTGGTTGATCTGGATGCTTCCCCGGCGGGTGGTGGAGGGCCAGTGGATGCGCCGCTGGCGTTCGCCGTGGACGTGCGGGCGCACGCCGGTCACCTCCACGCCGGCGCCGTCGTGGCGGGTCGTGTGCTCGCCGATCCGCTCGGGCAGCCGGACCGGGATCGGGGTGAGCCGGGCCGTCGCGGCCACCGGGAAGACGTCCGCGGTGCCGAGGTCGGTGCGCAGGGTGCGGCGGGCGAGGGAGCCGGCGTCGTGGACGTCGATGTCGACGGTGCCCAGGCTCCAGCGGCCCCAGCTGTCGGCGCGCAGGGCGAGGTCGACGCCGCTGGGGCGCACGGTCAGCGCCTCCAGCACGACGCCGGGGCCGAGGGCGATGACGGGATCGAGCGGACCGGTCCGCCCGTCGTGCCGGACCGCGATGCGGACGGTGATGCGTTCGCCCTCGAAGCAGCGGCGCGGCTCCACGCCGAGGGTGGTGGCCAGTTCGGCGGGGCGGCTGCCGCCCGGGGCGGCCAGCGCGAGCAGGACGGCGGGGGCGGCGGCCAGGGCGAGCAGCCAGGCGTGGCCGGTGACCAGGGCGGCCGCGGTGGCGACCGTGGCGACGGTGAGCAGCCGCAGGGTCCGCTCGGTGGGGCGCCAGTGCGGGGAGGGCGGCGTGGTGGGCAGGCCCTCCGCGCTCGCCCGGGCGCTGCGGGCGACGATCCGGGCCGTCACCGGATCGGCAGCGGTCACCGGCTCGACGGTCGGCTCCGCGACCGGCTCGGCCATCGGCTCGGCGACGGCCATCGGCTCGGCGACGGCCATCGGCTCGGCGACGGCCATCGGCTCGGCGACGGTCACCGGCTCGGCGCTCACCGTGCGTCGCCCGGCCCGGCGCCCGGCCCGGCGGGCGTCGCGGCGGACGTCGCGGCGGTGCGCGGCACCGTCTGCGGCGCCGGGACCCCGGCGACCACCCGGGCCACCACCTCGTCCGCCTCGATCTGGCGCACCCACAGCTCCGGCTTCAGGGTGATGCGGTGGGCCAGCGCGGGAACGGCGAGCTCCTTCACGTCCTCCGGCGTCAGGTAGTCGCGGCCCTCCAGCATCGCGCGGGCCCGGGCCAGCTGCACCAGCGCGAGGCCGCCGCGCGGCGAGGCGCCGACCTGGATCTGCGGATCGTTGCGGGTGGCGTCGACCAGCGCGATGACGTAGTCGACGAGGTCGTCGTCGACCTCGACGCGCTCGACCGCGGCCCGCACGGCGAGCAGTTCGGCGGGGCTGCTGACGACGTCGAGCACCGCCTCGGGCGCGGACCGGTCCAGCCGGGCCCGGAGCATCGCGGCCTCCAGGCCGGTGGACAGGTACCCCATCCGCACGCGCAGCAGGAACCGGTCCAGCTGGGCCTCGGGGAGGGAGTAGGTGCCCTCGTACTCGATCGGGTTGGCGGTGGCGATCACCGCGAAGGGCTGCGGCAGGCGGCGGGTGGCGCCGTCGACCGAGACCTGCCCCTCGGCCATCGCCTCCAGCAGCGCGGCCTGGGTCTTCGGCGGGGTGCGGTTGATCTCGTCGGCCAGCAGCAGCTGGGTGAAGAGCGGGCCGGGCCGGAACACCATCTCGCCGCTGTGCTGGTCGTAGAACGGCGCGCCGGTGACGTCGGAGGGCAGCAGGTCGGGCGTGAACTGGATCCGGCGGAAGTCCAGCCCGAGGGTGGTCGCGAACGAGCGGGCCAGCAGGGTCTTGCCGAGCCCCGGCAGGTCCTCGATCAGCACATGCCCGCCGGCGACGATGCCCAGCAGCACCAGCCGCAGCGCGTCGGGCTTGCCGACGACGGCGCGCTCGATCTCCTTCAGCACCGTGCGGGCGCGGTCCCCGGCCTGCTGCGGCGTCAGCGCGCCGGGCCCGTCCGGGTCGGTGCTCGGGTCGGCGGGGGCCTGCGGGACGGCGGTCATGGCTCTCCTGACGGGACGGTCGGGCCGGTCGGCCGCGGACGGCACGGCGGCGGGCTTGCTGAGGAAACGACGCGGGGCGGACGGCTTCGGCCGGCGCGGCCGGTGGCACCGGACGGGCCGCTACAGGGACTCCAGTCGGTCGACGAGCGCCGCCAGGACGTCCGGCGGGAAGGCCGGGGCCGGGGGGTCGCCGGCCGGATCGATCCAGGGCCAGAGCTCGGGGCCGAGCAGCCGCGCCGCCCGTTCCCGGTCGGCGGGGAGGTCGGAGGTGAGCGGGAGGTGGTGGACCTCCGAGAGGCGGGCGGCGAACAGCCGTTGGAGCCGGCCGCGGAGCGGCTGGGCGTCGCCGTCCGGGACCAGGCCCTGGCGCACGGTCCACCGCCAGTCCGAGAGGCCGGGCTCGTGCGCGTCCAGCAGCCGCGGCCGGCTGCGCAGGCCCACGTCCAGGATCCCGGCGCCGGCGACGTACCGGCCGGCGAACAGGGCGGCGAGGGCGAGCAGGACCGCTCCGGCGGCGACCGCCGGCGGGCCGCCGACCAGGCCGAACACCACCTCGGCCAGCACGGCGGTGACGGCCGGTTCGATCAGGCTGTGCCGGACCGAGCCGGGCCCGGTCCGCCGCCGTCCGGCCTCGGACGCCTCGGACGCCTCGGCGGGGTCGCGGACGGGGTCGGCGTTCATCGGTGGCTCCCGGGTGCCGCGGCACGGTCGGACGGGGGCTGCCCGGCAGCGGCCAGGCGGGCGGCGATGGTGTCCAGGGCGGCGCGGGCCCGGCGCACATGGCCGTCGTCCATCGGGTGGGAGGAGTACCGGGCCTCCCGGAACAGCTCGGTGAGCGCGTACGCGGGCGCCCGGTCGACGCGGTCGTCCGCGACGGCCCGCTCCAGCAACTCCGCCGGGCTGTCGCCGATCTGCCGTTCCAGCCCGGACTCCGCGAGCGAGCCCTCCATCGCGGCGTAGCAGGCGATCACGGCGGCCCGGGCGTCGGCGCCGTGCAGCGAGCGCCGGCCGGTGGCGACGGCGGCCGCCAGCGCGTCCGCCGGCTCGACCCGGCCGACGACGGGCAGCGGCTCCGGCCGCCGGCGCGAGCGCCGCAGGCCCAGCAGCAGCCGGACCAGCGAGACCAGCAGGACGACCACGACGACCGCGCCCAGCCCGTACAGCAGCAGGGCGAGCAGGCCGGCGCCGCCGGTCGGCTCGCCGCTCTCCTCCCGCGGGAGCGCCCGGGTGATCTCCGGCAGCGGCGGCGGGACCGCCGGCTCGGGCGTCTCGGGCTCGCTCCGGGTGCGGCTGTGGAAGACGAACAGCAGGACCGGAACCAGCAGGGCGGCGCCGCCCAGGAGCACCACCGCGGCCTCGCGCAGACGCTCGGCCCGCGGCGTCGGCCCGACCAGGGGGCGGACCTCCTCGCGGAAGCGCGCGGCGAACCGTCCGACGACCACCGCCCAGCCGAGGCCGATCAGCCCCACGTAGCCGACGGCGCCGACCGGCGGGTCGCCCGGCGTGCCCAGCAGGCCGCCGGCCGGGCGCAACGCCGCGGCGGCGAGCACCAGCCCGCCGACGACCAGCAGCAGCGGCAGCGCCCGGCCGGCGGGAGGCGCCGCGTCCGCGCGGACGCGGCGGGCGCTGCCCGACGGCGCGTTCTCAGTCATCCGGCCCCCCGGTTCCCGCTCGCGCGTGTTCAGCCCCGCGCGAGGTGCGACGAAGCGTCGCACACCGACCGTCGGGCTGTCATCCCTGTCCCGGGAGGCGGACGGGTCCCCTGGCCGGCTGGGAGAGGCCCAGCAGCCGGGCCACCGCCCGCGCCGTGCCGGGGCCGTCCGCGTGGACGGCGGTGATGCCCAGCTCCTCGGCCGGGGTGAGGTTCACCGGGCGGTCGTCGACGAAGACGCACGCCTCGCCCGGCAGGCCGAGCCGGTCCAGGGTGAGCCGGTAGATGTCCGGGTCCGGCTTCGCCAGGCCCACCTCGCCGCTGATCACCCGGACGTCGAAGAGGTCCCAGACGCCGGTGGCGGTGTACGGGTTGTAGGGGTCGACGCCGTAGGAGTTGGAGAGCAGCGCGACGGCGAGGCCCGCCGCGCGGGCCTCCCGCACCAGCTCCACCATCGCGGGGACGGCCCGCACCTCGGCGTGCGCCCGGCCCATGAGGTCACCGGGCTCGACGCCGATCAGCTCGGCGGTGCGGCGGTTCCACTCGTGCTGGGTGATCCGCCCCAGCTCCAGCTCCCCGTACAGCGCCCGGCCGGCCGGGTCGTCCACCAGCGCGCGCCGCCAGGCGTCCGGCGCGAGGCCGTTGCGCGCGCACCAGCCGCGGACGGCCTCCCCGAGCGGGGTGGTCAGCACGCCCGCGAAGTCCACGATCAGGCCCCGGTACGACAATGAACGCTCCTTCGGGTCACGGCGGGACGGCGGCACCCCGAGTCTGCCGTCCCGCGCGGGCGGCCGTCACCCCGCCGGCACCCGGCGCCACCACGCGGGCGTGCACCTGCTGCAGCTCCAGATCAACGGCCGCCGCCACGGCGAGGGTTCGTTCACCCTGCACCTGTAGCGACCGCCGCGAGGACGGCCCGGGCCAGCCGCTCGGCGGAGCGGCCGTCCCCGGCGTCCAGCCGGGCGAGCCCGAGCCGGTCCAGCTCAGCGAGCATCAGCTCCTGGTAACGGACGCTGCGGGCCAGGAACGTGTCCATCAGGTACCGCCCGTCCTCCGTCGCCCCGGCGTACCGCCCGTCGCGCCGGATCCGCGCGCGGAGCACGGCCTCGTCCGCGGTGAGCCACAGCGCGGCGGTGCCGGGGCCGACCAGCGGCGCCACGCCGGCGGGCCAGAGCGCCGAGCCCTCCAGGACCAGGCCGGGGCCGTCGGACGAACCCGCCCGCTCCGTCACCAGCTCCGCGATCCGGGGCCGCAGCCGCGCGTAGTGGTCGAGCACCGAGGTGATCAACTCGTCCACCGTGAGCGTGCGGTAGTGCTCGGCGACGTGCGGCGGCACCTCCCGGCCCGGCACCGGCCACGGGCGTCCCGGGTGCCGCGCCAGCGTGTCCGTCGACCGGTACTCGAAGCCCAGCCGCTCCGCCACCAGCCGGGCGACCGTGGACTTCCCGGCATTCGACGTCCCCCCGATCAGCACCACCCGCAGCACTTCGTCCGTCATACGGCCGACTCTACGCACCGGCCGATCGAGACCGAACCTTGACCTCGCCGGCCCGTTCCGGCACCCCGGCCGCGCCGCCCGAAGGCCCCTTCCCGGCCACCCGCGAGGGCGCCACCGACGGCGGACCGCACCCGCCGGGGGAGCCGCACCCGGCCGCCCCACCCACCCCGGGTACCCCCCTCACAGGCCTTTCCCCGTCGGCGACTCGGGGGTGATCGGCCACCCTCGAACTCCTAGACTCGACCGTACCGATCCCCGCCCGGAAGGCCGCCCTTGAACCGCTCCATCCGCTCCACCGACGACGTCCTCGCCCTGCTCGACGGCCTCTTCGCCCCCGAGGCGGACCGCTGGACCGACCGGGCCGCCGACTGGTGGGACGCCTTCTACGCCGACCGCGACTCGGGGCGGCCGTTCTTCGTCGCCGCCCCGGACGAGAACCTCGTCGCCCACCTCGACCGCGGGCTGCTCTCCCCCGGCGCACGGGTGCTGGACCTCGGCTGCGGAGCCGGCCGCAACGCCGTCCACCTCGCCGCGCGCGGGTTCGAGGTGGACGCCGTCGACCTCTCCGCCACCGCCCTCGCCTGGGCACGCGAGCGCGCCCAGGAGGCCGGCGTCGCACCGCGGTTCCACCACGGCAACATCTTCACCGTGGAACTCCCCCTCCCCCAGTACGACTTGGTCTACGACTCCGGCTGCCTGCACCACCTCCCGCCGCACCGTCGGATCAGCTACCTCGCCCTGCTGGAGCGCGTCCTGGCACCCGGCGGCCACCTCGGCCTGACCTGCTTCGCGGCCGGCGCGATGGGTTCGGAGCTGCCCGACACGGAGCTGTACCGCACCGGGCGGCTGGATGGCGGACTCGCCTTCACCCCGGACGAACTGCGCTGGATCCTCGCCGACTTCACCGAGGTGGAGCTCCGCCCGATGGTGCCGCAGGAGCCCGGATCGGCACTGTTCGGCCTGCCCGTGCTGCTCACCGCGCTGTTCCGCAGGCCGCCCGCCCGCTGAGGCTTGCGCGGGCGCGCGCCCGGGGTAGTAGACATGGGTGGGGGCGGCCGGCCGGCCGGCAGCGCAGGACGACAAGAGGGGACGGGACGCGATGTCCGCCGAGGAAACAGCGTGGGACGCCGCCGTCGGACGTGGACTGGCCTTCCTGCACGGGGCGTTGGGTCCCGCCGGACTGCCGTCCGCCCGGCCCGGCACCGACCCCGAGCTGCGCACGCCGCTCACCGGCGCCGACGCCCGCCGCCGCCTGCTCGTCGGCCACGGGGTGGACCTCGGGTTCGACCCGGACCGCGAGGGCCTCTCCGCGATGTGGGGCCTCGCGCTGCTGCGCCCCGACGCCCAACGGCCCGAGGAGCGCGCACTGGTGGCCGCGCTGGCGGAGCAGGTCGCCCGCCACCGCGAGCCGGGCCGGCACCGGTACCGCCTCTTCCCGCCCGGCGTGCCCTTCGCCGCCGACACCGGCAGCACCGCGCTCGCGCTGTCCGGGCTCGCCCGGCACGGGCTGCTCGCGGCGGACGACCAGGACTTCCTGGTCAGGGAGTTGCTGGACACCCAGATCGGCCCGGACGACGGCCCGATACCGGCCTACTGGGAGGACACCGACCGGACGGCCTCGCACGGCCGCCGCTACGACGCCGTCATCGCCGCCGACGTCCTGTTCGCGCTCCACCTCCCGGGCACGGCGGGCCGGTTGCCGCACCCGGCGGGCGAGGCGACGCTCCGGTACGTCCAGCAGCACCTGGCCGGCCCCCGCACCGGCACCCGGTACTACGCCTCCCCCGAGGCCTTCCTGCACGCCGCCGCCCGGGCGTCCACCCTGCTGCCCGCCCTCGCCGCCCCGGCCCGGCGGGCGATCGAGCACATCACCACCCAGTTCGCCGACACCGCGCTCGAACTGGCGCTGCTGGTGCTCGCCGGCGAGTACACGGGCGCCGGCGCCGACCTGCCCGGGCTGCGCCGGCGCCTCGCCGACGCGCAGCTCCCGGACGGCTCCTGGCCGGCCGCCGGCTTCTTCCGCACCGGGAGCGTGCCGCTGCACTTCGGCTCGCCGCACCTCACCACCCTGTTCGCGGTCCGCGCGTTGCGCCCCGAGACCCCGCCCGGGCGGTGAGCGGGCCCGCTAGTTGGCGAGGCTGAAGTCGCCGCCGACCGGGGCGGCGATCCGGTCCGCCCTGGTCAGGTCGGCGAGGGCGGTCACCGGGGTGCTGCTGTCGGTCGTGCCGCCGTCGCCGAGCTGACCGGAGGCATTGCCGCCGCAGGTGCGGACCGCGCCGTCGGCCAGCACGACGACGGTGTGCTCGCGGCCGCCGGCCACCAGCCGCACCCCGCTCAGTCCCGGGACCGGCACGGGGGTGGTCCGGAAGGTGGTGGTGCCGTCGCCGAGCTGGCCCGAGGTGTTCCGCCCCCAGGCCTTGAGCCGGTGGTCGCCGCCGGTGACGGCCAGGCTGTGGTGGCAGCCGGCCGCGATCCGCGCGACCCCGCCGGACCAGCCGCCCCGCACGGTGACCGGGTTGTAGCGGTTGATCGTGGTGTTGTCGCCGAGCTGGCCGGAGGCGTTGAAGCCCCAGGCCTTGACCGCGTGCCCGCCGACCACCGCGAGGCTGTGGTTGGCGCCGGCGGCGATCCGGGTGACCGCGTCCAGGCCGGCGACCTGGACCGGCACGTTCCGGGTGGCCGAAGTGCCGTCGCCGAGCTGGCCGTTGACGTTGTGGCCCCAGGCCCAGACGGTACCGTCCTCGCGCAGCGCCAGGCTGTGGTTGAGGCCGGCGGCGATCGCGATCACCCCGTCGAGGCGTCTGACCCGGACCGGGACGCCGCTGTCGGCGTGGGAGCCGTTGCCGAGCTGCCCGTGGGTGTTCTGGCCCCAGGCGAGCACGGTGCCGTCCTCGCACAGCGCCAGGCTGTGGGTGCCGCCGGCGGCGACGCCGGTGGCGTCGCCCAGGTTGACCACCCAGTCGGGCGAGCTGTGGCCGGAGGCCGAGCCGTCGCCGAGCTGCCCCGAGCCGTTGGCGCCCCACGACCGCACGGTGCCGTCGGCCAGCAGCGCCAGCCCGTGCCCGGTGGCCGCCCCGGCCCCGCCGGCGGCGATCCCGACCACCTCGGCGCCGCTCAGCCCGAGCACGGTGGTGGCCCTGGTGTGCTGAGCGGCCCAGGAGCCGTCGCCGAGCTGACCGGCACGGTTGTTGCCCCAGGCCTTGAGCCGCTTGTCCGCCACTTCTTCTCCCGACGTGTGCGTGGGCGGCCGCGGTGCCGCACCCACGGATGGCGACGCGGGTGCCGCGCCCCCCTGGTGTAGCCGTACAGGCACTCACAGTATTCGTTCACCCACGGCGCGCCGGGGACCCTCCGGGCACACGGACAGGTGAAACTCACGGCCCCGGCGAGGGGGCACCGCCGTCACGCAGCCGGCGCAGCAGCCCGTCGAGGTCCAGCCGGGCGCGCTCCCGGCCGGTCGGGACGAGGCGCTCGGTGCGGGCCAGGAAGGCCCGCACCCGGTCGGCCGGCGCGCGCAGGACGACGCTGCCGCCGTCGCCGGTGAGGGTGATCAGGACGGCGCCGTCGTGTGCGCCGGCGCCGGGGTGGACGCGGACGCATCCGAGGCCGGCCCGGCCGCGCAGTCCGGCGGCGAGCAGCTCGCGGGCGAACACCCAGGTGATCGGCGTGGCGAGGTCGGTGTGGTTGTCGAGGAAGACGGCGTACGGGTCGGCGCTGCGGTAGCGCAGCCGGGCGGGGACGGCGAGGGTCAGGCCGGGCCAGACCTCGACCCGGAGGTCGAGCGCGAGCGCGCAGCCCTCGTCGGCGGGGCGCTGGGCGGGGACGCGTGGGGTCTCGTAGGTCATGACCGCCCCGGGGCGCGCAGAATCGTTTCTTCACAACCGCCACGGGCGGAAAAGTCAGGGCTCACGGCAGGAACAACGAGCCACCCCGGCTTCGGCAACCCGCACGACGGACGGATCACCCGCGCCACGCCGGACGGACCAGTCCGGCGGGCGGCGCGAGGCCCCCCGGCCTAGGCTTCCGAGGCGGAACCACCCCCGACCGCCCCGGAACGGAACGCCCATGCACCCTGTCGTCCGCGGCGCCGGAGCGCTGGGCCTGGCCGTGGCGCTGGCCGGCGGCCTCAGCGCGTGCCAGAGCGGCCCCATGGCGAACTCCGCGAAGGTCGAACCGTCCACCCCCGTGACCACCGTCGCCACACCGGCCACCGGCGCGACCGCGCCCCCGGCCGCCACCGCCCCGGCGCTGCCCGCCGCGCTCACCGGCCAGCGGCCCGACTGGCAGGCCTGCCCGGCCCCGTCCGCCGCCCAGGGCGGCGGCGAGGCGCCGGGCGCGCCGTGGGAGTGCGCCACGGTCCGGGCCCCGCTGGACTACGCCGAGCCGGAGGGGCGGACCATCGACCTCGCGCTGATCCGGCTGCGCGCCGCCGCCGCCCAGCCGAGGATCGGCTCGCTGATCTACAACTTCGGCGGCCCTGGTGCCTCCGGCGTCGCCACCCTGCCCGCCCTCGCCCAGGACTACGCCGACCTCAACACCCGCTACGACCTGGTGAGTTTCGACCCGCGCGGGGTCGGCGACAGCGCCGGTGTGCGCTGCCTGGACGACGCCGCCACGGACGCCGCGGCCGCCGTGGACGGCTCGCCCGACGACACCGCCGAGGTACGGGCGCTCGACGAGGCCGTCACCGCGTACGCCGCCGCCTGCCTGAGCAACTCCGCCGCCGTCCTGCCCCATGTCGACACCGTCTCGGCGGCCCGCGACCTCGACCTGCTGCGCCAGGTCCTCGGGGACGACCGGCTGCACTACTTCGGCTTCTCCTACGGCACCGAACTCGGCGGCGTCTACGCCCACTTGTACCCGGGCACGGTCGGCCGCCTGGTGATGGACGCGGTCGTCGACCCGACCGAGGACCCGGTGCGCGGCTCGCTCGGCCAGGCCGAGGGCTTCCAGCACGCCCTGGAGAACTTCATGACGGCCTGCGTCGAGCAGGCGGGCGACGCCTGCCCGACCGGAGCGGGCGGCGCCCAGGGCACCCAGCGGATCGCCGGCCTCCTCCAGGGTCTGGACGCGGCCCCGTTGCCCGCCGAGGACGGCCGCGCGCTCACCCAGGACCTCGCCGTCACCGGCATCGCCGCCGGGCTCTACAGCGAGGCGACCTGGAACGCCCTCGCCGTCGGCCTCCAGGAGGCGCTGCAGGGCGGCACCGGCAGCACCCTGCTCGCCCTCGCCGACGCCTACCAGGGCCGTGACGCGCAGGGCCGCTACAGCAATCTGTCGGCCGCCAACCGGGCCATCACCTGCGTCGACGACCGGCAGCGCTACACCTCCTCCGAGGTCCGGGAGCAGCTTCCGGCGTTCCGTCAGGCCTCTCCGGTGTTCGGCGACTTCGCCGCCTGGGGGCTGACCTCCTGCGCGGGCTGGCCGGTGCCGGGCCGCACCGACCATCCCGAGGTGAGCGCCCCGGGCGCGGCCCCGATCGTGGTCATCGGCAACACCGGCGACCCGGCCACCCCGTACGAGGGGGCCCGCGCGATGGCCCGGGCGCTCGGCGCGGGCGTCGGGGTGACCGTCACCCTGCGCGGGCAGGGCCACGGCGGCTACGACACCGGCAACGCCTGCCTCAAGCAGGCCGTCGACCAGTACCTGCTGGACGGCCTGGTGCCCGCCGACGGCACCACGTGTACGTAACAAGCGTTCACCAACCTTCCACCCCGGTCGGGGACTTCGCGGCACGACGCCCTACCGTGGGCCCCGGAAAGGGGACCACATGACCGCCAACACGCCACGGCTGCAGGGC
Organism: Kitasatospora sp. NPDC097605; assembly: GCF_040302725.1. Taxonomy (NCBI): domain Bacteria; kingdom Bacillati; phylum Actinomycetota; class Actinomycetes; order Kitasatosporales; family Streptomycetaceae; genus Kitasatospora; species Kitasatospora sp. NPDC097605. The sequence continues at coordinate 89,965 of NZ_JBEOSF010000009.1, forward strand.
AACCGCTGCCTTCTCGACCCCGAGCGCCCGTTCCCCGAACGCGTCGCCCGGCTGGTCCGGGCCTGGGAGGACGACGGCCGGGCCGGCTACCGCCTGGTCGACGGGCGGGCGTTGCTCGCCCTCTACTGCTGGCACCTGGACGCCACCCGGCGCGGCACCGCCGACGACAACCTGGCCACCACCGCGTACGTGGCCGCGGCCTTCGCCGCCAACGGGGGCGCGGACGGCTGGGACCTGCTGCTGCGCGAACGGGCCGACTGCACCTGCCACGGCCAGAGTTGGCGGCTGGAGAACATCTCGGTCTGCCTGGGCTGTCTGCGCTACGTCTGCTACCGGGTCGACGGCCCCTGCTGCCCCGGCGCCCGCATCGTCGGCTGAGTCCCGCCCGGATCCCCGGTCAGCAGGCGGCCCAGCAGCGCGGCGGGCCCCTCCGGCAGGGCCCCGTGCACGAGTTCGACGCGGTGCACCAGCCGGGGCTCCCGGACCGGGACGGCCGCCACGCCCGGCGCCTCGGCGAGGACCGCGGCGGGCAGCAGCGCCAGCCCGTGCCCGGCGGCGACCAGCGCGAGCAGCCCGCGCACATCGGTGCCCAGATAGCGGGCGGCCGGCCGGTAGCCGTCGACGGCGGTGGCGGCGCGCAGCCGGGCGCCGGTCGGGGCGAGGCCCGGGGCATCCAGCCAGCGGGCGGCGGACAGGTCGGCGAGCGCCAGTCCGGCGCGTCCGGCGAGCGGATGGCCCGCCGGAAGGGCGACGGCGAGCGGCTGCTCCGCGACGGCGACGGTGGAGAGCGGGCCCACGTCGGGCAGCGGGAGCGGGTCGGACGGGGCGGCCGGGCCGTCGACGAGCGCGAGGTCGACGGCGCCGGTGGCGACTTCGGCCGGCAGGACGTCCTGGCCGAGCACCCGGACCGTCAGGTCCACCGCCGGATGCACCCGGCGCACCTCGGCGAGCACGCGCCCCACCTCCACACCGAGCGCCAGCGGAGTGGCCCCGATGGTGAGCCTGGCGCTCGCGGCACCGGCCAGGCGCGCGATGTCGGCGCGCGCCGCGTCGATCCTCAGCAGCAGCGCGGAAGCGTGCTCCAACAGCCGCGCGCCCGCCTCGGTCGGGCCGACCGGGCGCCGGTGCAGGACCGGCGTGCCGAGGTCCGTCTCCAGCGCGGCGATCTGCTGGGAGACCGCCGACTGGGTGTAGCCGAGCTCCCGGGCCGCCTCGGAGAACGAGCCCAGCCGGACCACGGCCACGAAGGTGCGCAACTGCTGCGGCTCCACGCGCTATCACGTCCACTGATCAAGGAGTAAGGAATCATCGTTGGCGCTGATCCCGCGCCGCCGGTCAGGATAACCGCATGACGCATCCCGCTCCCCGCCTCGCCCTGGTCGGCGACCGCTCGACCGCCGTCCGCTCGCACACCCGGATCCCCGGCCTGCTCGACGCGCTCGCCGAACGCGACCAGCTCGTCCTGGACGCCTACTGGGTCCCCACCGAGGACGCCGCCGCCCCCGGCGCGCTCGACGGCTTCGACGCCGTCTGGCTGCTCCCCGGCAGCCCGTACCGCAGCGAGGACGGCGCGGTGGCCGCCGTCCGCACCGCCCGCGAGCGCCGCATCCCCTTCCTCGGCACCTGCGCCGGCTTCCAGCACACGGTGCTGGACTACGCCCGCCACGTCTGCGGCATCGGCGGCGCCGCCCACGGCGAGAGCCACCCCGACGAGGCGGACCTGGTGATCGTGCCGCTCAGCTGCTCCCTGGTGGGGCACGAGGGCGCCGTGCGCCTGACGCCCGGCTCGCTGGCCGAGCGCATCCTCGGCGCGCCCCGCACGATGGAGCGCTACCACTGCGCGTACGGGCTGAACGACGCCTACCGCGAGCGGCTGCGCGCCGGCGGCCTGCGGTTCAGCGGTGCGGACGAGGCCGGGGAGCTGCGGATCCTGGAGCTGCCCACCGAGGAGCACCCGTTCTTCCTGGCCACGCTGTTCCAGCCGGAGCTGGCCGGCGACGGCACCCGGGCCCACCCGATCATCCGCGCCTTCGCCGCCGCGGCCGTCGGCGGGGCGGCCGGCGGTGGGGCGGCCGGCGGGGCCGGTCTCAACGACGGGCGGTGAGCCGCTCCCACACCTCGGCGACCCTGGGCGCGAGTTCCTCCAGCGGGCCGCTGTTGTCGATCACCAGGTCGGCGATCGCCAACCGGTCGGCCCGGCTCGCCTGGGCCGCCATCCGGGCGCGGGCCTCCTCCTCGGTCATCCCGCGCAGCCGGACCAGCCGCTCGACCCGCACCTCGTCCGCCGCGTCGACCACGATCACCTGGTCGTACAGCGGCCCCAGCCCGTTCTCGGCGAGCAGCGGCACGTCGTGCACCACCACCGCGTCCGGCGCGGCCGCCGCCTCCAGCTCGGCGGACCGCGCCCGGACCAGCGGGTGGACGATCGCGTTCAGCGCCCGCAGCCGCTCCGGGTCGGCGAAGACGATCGCGCCGAGCGCCGGCCGGTCCAGCGAGCCGTCCGCCGCGAGCACGCCCTCGCCGAACTCGGCCACCACGGCCTTGAGGCCCGCCGTGCCGGGGGCGACCACCTCGCGGGCGATCACGTCGGAGTCCACGATCACCGCGCCGTGGGCGGCGAGCAGCCGCGACACCTCGCTCTTGCCCGCGCCGATGCCGCCCGTCAGTCCGATCTTCAGCATGGCGCCAGGCTACCGGCGGACCTCACTCCACGGTCACCCCAGGTCGAGGCTCTCGCCCTCCCCCAGCGCGCGCAGCTCCGCGCCGGTGCCCGGCCCGCCGGGGCCGACCAGCCGGGTGTGCACGGCGAGGCCGGCCGGGCTGAGCACCGCGTCGTGCACCGGCACCGCCTGCCGCGGCCCGGCCTCGCGGACGTAGTCGACCAGCTCGGCGACCTTGGTCCACGGCGCGGCGATCGGCAGCAGCAGGGTGTCCACCGAGTACGGCGGGACGGTCAGCGCGTCCCCCGGGTGGAACAGCCGCCCGTCGAAGAGGAACCCGACGTTGCGCACCCGGGGGATCTCCGGGTGGATCACCGCGTGCCACTCGCCGTGCACCGTGACCTCGATCCCGCCGACCTCGAAGGCGTCGTCCTCGCCGACCGCGGTCACCCGCCGGGCCACCCCGTCCAGCTTCCGGGCGACGTCCGGGTTGGTCCACACCCGCAGCGCCGGGTCCGCCTCCAGCGCGGCCCGCAGCGGGGCCTCCTCGAAGTGGTCGGCGTGCTCGTGGGTGATCAGCACGGCGTCCGCGCCCACCAGGGCGGCGGGGTCGGTGAACATCCCGGGATCGACGACGACGGTCGTCCCCTCGTGCTCCAGCCGTACACAGGCATGTCCGAACTTGGTGATCCGCATGCCTCAGCACGGTACTCCCGAACCGTTACGGCGCGATGGCGGTCACGACGCGCCGGCCACCACGGCGCGGTGGCGGTCATGGCGCGGTGGCGGTCACGGCGCGGCGGCGACCAGCTCCTTGTCGGCGACGGGCCGCTGGGCCGGCAGCGCCGCCGGCTCGATCTCCGGCAGCTCGACGTGCTCGCTCAGCCCGAACCGGTCGTGCAGCCGGCGCAGCGGGGCCGGCGCCCACCAGTTGAACTCGCCGAACAGGCTCATCGCGGCGGGCACCAGCAGGCAGCGCACCAGCGTGGCGTCGACCGCGACGGCGACGGCCAGCGCGATGCCCATCTGCTTGACCATCAGCATGTCGCCGAGCGCGAAGCCGGCGAAGACGATCACCATCAGCAGCGCCGCCGAGGTGATGATCTTCCCGCTGCGCTGGACGCCCAGCTCCACCGCCCGGGTGCAGCTGTGGCCCTTGTCCCGTAGCTCCTTGATCCGGGCGAGCAGGAAGACCTCGTAGTCCATCGACAACCCGAAGGCGAAGGCGAACACCAGCACCGGGATGAAGGTCTCCAGCCCGCCGGTCGGACTGAAGCCGAGCAGTCCGCTGAACCAGCCGTCCTGGAAGACCAGGGTGAGCGCGCCGAGCGAGGCACCCAGCGAGAGCAGGTTCATCAGCAGGGCCTTGACCGGCATCACCACCGAGCCGGTCATCAGGAAGAGCAGGATCAGCGTGCCGAGGGCGACCAGGCCGAGGGCGATCGGCCCCCGGGTGAGCAGTTCGTCCTGGAAGTCGACCACCGAGGCCGCGCCGCCGGTCACCTCGGTGGTGAGCCCGCCGCGGGCGGCGCGCAACTCCTTGACCACCTGCTTCGCCTGCCCGCCCTGCGGGTCGCCGTGCACCAGCACGTCGATGGTGGAGACGGTGTCGCTCACCGGGGTGACGGCGCGCACGCCGCTGACGCCGGGCAGCTGGGCCACCACGTCGTCCGCGTAGGCCTGGGCGACGGCGGCGCCGCTCTCCACCACGACCGTGATCGGGGCGGCGGAGGCCTGCGGGAAGCGCTGGTCGACGGTCTCGGCGACCTGCCGGCCGGCCGAGGAGGCGGGCAGCACGGCGGCGCCGGAGCTGCGCATGTCGGCGTGCAGGAACGGCGCGCCGGCGGCCATCAGCAGCGCGGTGCAGACCAGCGCCACGGGCACCGCCCGCTTGCGGACCCGGCGCACCGTCCGGCTGAAGAAGCCCTCGTCGGGGACGGGCGCGGTGGGCGTCTTGATCCGGCTCCCGGCGAAGCCGAGCAGCGCCGGGACCAGGGTCAGCGCTGCGGCGACCGCGATCACCACGACGCTCACCCCGGCCGCCGAGACGGCGGCGAGCACCGGGCTGGTGAAGACGAACAGGCCGGAGAGCGCGACGGCCACGGTCAGTCCGGAGAAGGCGACGGTGCGCCCGGCCGTGGCGGCGGTCCGCTCGACGGCGGCGGCGATCGGGGCGCCGTGGCCGCGTTCCTCGCGGAAACGGTTCACCATGAGCAGCGCGTAGTCGATCGACAGGCCGAGGCCCAGCACGGTGGCGATCGGCAGCACGCTGGTGTCGATGTCCATGATCCTGCTGAAGCCGAACATGGCCAGCAGCGCGCCGCCGACCGAGGCGACCGCTCCGATCACCGGCAGGCTGGCGGCGGCCAGGCCGCCGAAGACCAGGACCATGACGATCAGGGTGAGCGGCAGGGTGACCATCTCGCCGAAGCGGGTGTCCTTCTCGGTCTGCTTCTTGACCTCGTCCTCGAGCACCAGGTCGCCGCCGACGGTCACCTTGCCGCCCTCGGCCCGGACGTCGGCCTGAATGGCGGAAAGTCGCTGGGTTACCGCGGTGGTCTGGGCGGAGGTGCTGCTGTCGGCCATCCGCACCGAGACCAGGCTGGCGGTGCCGTCGGCCGAGCGGAGCGCCGCGGCGTCCGGGCCGGGGCCGTAGGCGTCGGTGGCCGAGGAGACCCCGGGAAGGGCGGCGATCTCGGCGGTGGCGCGGGTGACGGCGTCCCGGACGGCCGTGTCGTCCACCGGCCGGCCGTCCACCACGGCGGTGACGGTGCCCCTGGCCGGGTCGGCGGCGGCGACGACGGCACTGCCGCGGTCCGCCTCGGAGGAGGCGGAGGAGGCGCCGGCCACCGAGCCCTCGAAGACCCGCCCGCCGATCAGCACGCCTATCACCAGCACGACCGCCCAGAAACCGAGCACCCAGCGCCGCTGCCGGTAGCAGAACCGGCCGAGGGCGGCGAGGCGGCCACCGACCTGCTGGTCGGCGGAGGGGCGGGGGGAGGCAACGGAGGACGCGGCGGAGCGAAGGCTCATGTGCGGGGGGTGCCTAGCGTGCGGGGCCGGGTGAGCGACCCATCGGGCAACTCCTCCCAAGGTAGGCGCCCGCTCCCGAATCACCCATAGCTATTCAATGAGCCCCTCATCACAAAAATCCTTCCCATAAAGGACAAATAATGAAGGTCGAAAAACAATGAACCCCGCTCGGAAACCGAGCGGGGTTCATCAATGACGCTATGCGCTAGTCACGCACCAGCGGGGCAGAGCCTCAGCTCTGGCCGCCGGCCAGCTTCTCGCGCAGGGCGGCCAGGGCCTCGTCCGAGGCCAGGGCGCCGGAGCCCTCGTCGCTGCTGGACGAGTAGGAGCCACCCGCGGCGGCGGCGACGGCGTCGCCACCCTCGGCAGCGGCCTCCGCGTCGGCCTCGCGGCTCTTGATGACCTGGGCCTGGTGCTGCTCGAAGCGGGCCTGGGCCTCGGCGTACTGCCGCTCCCACTCCTCGCGCTGCTTCTCGAAGCCGGGCAGCCAGTCGTTCGCCTCGGGGTCGAAGCCCTCCGGGTAGATGTAGTTGCCCTGGTCGTCGTAGGACGCGGCCATGCCGTACAGGGTCGGGTCGAACTCGACCTCGGCCGGGTTGGCACCCAGCGCCTCGTTGGCCTGCTTCAGCGAGAGGCTGATGCGACGACGCTCGAGGTCGATGTCGATGACCTTGACGAAGATCTCGTCGCCGACCTGGACGACCTGCTCCGGGATCTCGACGTGGCGCTCGGCCAGCTCGGAGATGTGGACCAGACCCTCGATGCCCTCGTCCACGCGGACGAACGCACCGAACGGAACCAGCTTGGTGACCTTACCCGGAACGACCTGGCCGATCTGGTGGGTACGGGCGAACTGCTGCCACGGGTCCTCCTGGGTCGCCTTCAGCGACAGGGAGACACGCTCGCGGTCCATGTCCACGTCGAGAACCTCGACGGTGACCTCCTGGCCGACCTCGACGACCTCGGACGGGTGGTCGATGTGCTTCCAGGACAGCTCGGAGACGTGGACCAGACCGTCGACGCCACCCAGGTCCACGAAGGCACCGAAGTTGACGATCGAGGAGACGACGCCGGAGCGCACCTGGCCCTTCTGCAGGGTGGTGAGGAAGGTCTGGCGGACCTCGCTCTGGGTCTGCTCCAGCCAGGCACGGCGGGACAGGACCACGTTGTTGCGGTTCTTGTCCAGCTCGATGATCTTGGCCTCGAGCTCCTTGCCCACGTAGGGCTGGAGGTCGCGGACGCGACGCATCTCGACCAGCGAGGCCGGGAGGAAGCCGCGGAGGCCGATGTCGAGGATGAGACCACCCTTGACGACCTCGATGACGGTACCGGTGACGATGCCGTCCTCTTCCTTGATCTTCTCGATCGTGCCCCAGGCACGCTCGTACTGAGCGCGCTTCTTGGACAGGATGAGACGACCCTCCTTGTCCTCCTTCTGGAGAACCAGGGCCTCGATGTTGTCGCCGACGGCGACGACCTCGTGCGGGTCGACGTCGTGCTTGATCGACAGCTCGCGGGACGGGATGACGCCCTCGGTCTTGTAACCGATGTCGAGGAGAACCTCGTCACGGTCGACCTTCACGATGACGCCCTCGACGATGTCGCCATCGTTGAAGTACTTGATGGTCTCGTCAATCGCGGCCAGGAACGCCTCGGCGTCGCCGATGTCGTTGAGCGCGACCTGCGGGGTGGTGCTGAGGGAGGAGTCGGTGGGGCTCGTCATTAGGAAAAGGGCTCCGGTACGGACATGAAAGTCGTAGGTAATGCCACGCGGAGGGCCCGTATCGCTCCCACCGAAAGCCGGACAGCCAAGAACACGGAGCACCGGGATTCCCGTGGCAACGGGAGATCGGCGTCCGTCTTGCGACCGTGGGGTCTTCGACAGATGCGAGCGCGACCTGCTCCGTCCGAGGCGCGCAGGCCCGCAGCGCAACTTGTAGCATACGGGGACGGCCAGGCACGGTCAACGCCAAGAACGGCAAGACGGTGGAGCCCGGTATGGATCAGGCCATATCCTCCGATTGCGCACCTCAACGGGTGGCGGTCGCAGGGAGGACCCTTCCCCGGATGCCACCACCGGGACACCGGACCTCTCGGACCGGTTCACGGCAGCGGCGCTTCCGCAGACGACACCCTACGCGATGGGCCTTCTCACCGTGACCGGCACCCCCCTCCCCGACCCCATTGATCTTGACGAGGACGACGACGACGCGGTAAGGCGCTCCGCCGGCACCGGCGAGAGCAGCCGCGCCAGCCGCCACTGGTGGGACCGCAACGCCGACGAATACCAGGACGAGCACGGCGAGTTCCTGGGCGACGACCGCTTCACCTGGTGCCCCGAGGGCCTCGACGAGGCGGACGCCCGGCTGCTCGGCGACGTCGCCGGCCGCACCGTCCTGGAGATCGGCGCCGGCGCCGCCCAGTGCTCGCGCTGGCTGGCCGGCCGCGGCGCCCACCCGGTCGCCCTCGACATCTCGCACCGCCAGCTCCAGCACTCGCTGCGGATCGACCTCGCCCGCGGCACCGCGCCCGTCCCGGTCGTCCAGGCCGACGCCGCCGTGCTGCCCTTCGCCGACGCCTCCTTCGACCTCGCCTGCTCCGCCTACGGCGCCGTCCCGTTCAGCGCCGACACCGCCGCCCTGATGCGCGAGGTCCACCGGGTGCTGCGGCCCGGCGGGCGCTGGGTCTTCTCGGTCACCCACCCGATCCGCTGGGCCTTCCCCGACGAGCCCGGCGTCGAAGGGCTCACCGCCGTCGCCTCCTACTTCGACCGCACCCCCTACGTCGAACAGGACGAGCAGGGCCGGGCCACCTACGTCGAGCACCACCGCACCCTCGGCGACCGGGTCCGCGAGCTCGTCGCCGCCGGCTTCCGGCTGCTCGACCTCGTCGAGCCCGAGTGGCCGGACGGGCACGAGCAGGACTGGGGCGGCTGGTCCCCGCTGCGCGGGCGGCTCATCCCCGGCACCGCGATCTTCGTCACCGAGCGGGGCTGACACCTTGTTGAACCCGGCCTGGCGCGAGCTGCCCGTCCGCACCGCCCTGCCCGCCCTGGCCGACGCGCTGGAGGAGCACGGCGCCGCCGTCCTCGCCGCCCCGCCCGGCACCGGCAAGACCACCCTGGTGCCGCTGGCGCTGGCCGGGTTGCTCGGTTCCGGAGCCGTTCGCCGTGTCCTCGTCGCCGAACCGCGCCGGCTCGCCGTCCGGGCCGCCGCCCGGCGGATGGCCTGGCTGCTCGGCTCGACGGTGGGCGCCGAGGTCGGCTTCACGGTGCGCGGCGAGCGGCGGGTCGGACCGGACACCGTGGTCGAGGTGGTCACCACCGGCGTCCTGCTGCAGCGGCTCCAGCGCGACCAGGAACTGTCCGGGGTCGACATCGTCGTCCTGGACGAGTGCCACGAGCGGCACCTCGACGCCGACACCGCGCTCGCCTTCCTGCTCGACGTGCGCGCGGCGCTGCGTCCCGAGCTGCGGATCGTCTGCGCCTCGGCCACCTCGGACACCGCCGCGTGGGCCGAGCTGCTGGACGGCGCGCCCGTCGTCGAGGCCCACGGGGTCTCGCACCCGGTCGAGGTGGTCTGGGCGCCGCCCGCCCGCGCCGTGCGGCCCGCGCACGGCACCCGGGTGGACTTCGCGCTGCTCGACCACGTGGCTTCCGTCGTCCGGCGGGCGCTGAGCGAGCGCGAGGGTGACGTGCTCTGCTTCCTGCCCGGGGTCGGCGAGATCGCCCGGGTCGCCGGACAGCTCGGCGGCGTGCCGGCGGACGTGCTCCAGCTGCACGGGCGTGCGCCGCAGGACGTCCAGGACGCCGCGCTCACCCCTTCGTCCGGGCGCCGCGTCGTCCTGTCCACCGCCGTCGCCGAGTCCTCGCTCACCGTGCCCGGGGTACGGATCGTGGTGGACGCCGGGCTCGCCCGCGAGCCGCGCACCGACCACGCGCGCGGGCTCGCCGCCCTGGTCACCGTCCGCGCCTCGCTCGCCGCCGCCCGCCAGCGGGCCGGCCGCGCCGGGCGCGAGGCCCCGGGCACGGTCTACCGCTGCTGGCACGAGGCCGAGGACGCCCGCGCCACCCGCTTCCCGACACCCGAGATCGCGCTCGCCGACCTCACCCCCTTCGCGCTCCAGGCCGCCGTGTGGGGCGACCCGGACGCCACGGGGCTCGCCCTGCCTGACCGGCCCCCGGCGGGCGCGATGGCCGCCGCCCGGGAAACCCTGCTCGCCCTCGGGGCGGTCTCCGCCGACGGCCGCGCCACGGCGCGTGGCGTCCGCCTCGCCCGTACGGGGCTGCACCCCCGGCTCGCCCGCGCCCTCGTCGACGGGGCAGCCGCCGTGGGCGCCCGCCGGGCGGCCGAAGTCGTCGCCCTGCTCTCCGAGGAACCCCCTCGTACCCTCGGCGACGACCTCGCCGCCGTCCTGCGCACCGTCCGCACCTCCCGCGACCCCTACGCGGGCCACTGGCGCGACGAAGTCCGCCGCCTCCTGCGCTCCACCGACGACCAGGGGGCCACCAGCCTCCCCGACACCACCGCCGTCGGCCTGGTGGTCGCCCTCGCCTTCCCCGAACGCATCGCCCGCGCCCGGGTGGAGCGGCCCGCACCCGGCGAACGCAGCCCCTACCTGATGGCCTCCGGCACCGCCGCCGAACTCGCCCCCGGCACCGCCCTGGGCGCCCTCCCCTGGCTCGCCGTCGCCGTCGCCGACCGCCCGGCCGGCGCGCCCTCGGCCCGGATCCTGCACGCCGCCGTGCTCGACGAGGACACCGCCCGCCAGGCCGGCGCGCCGCTCCTCACCCAGCGCGCCGAAGTCCACTGGGACACCCGGCGAGGTGAGGTCGTCTCCCGCCAGGTCGACTCCCTCGGCGCCATCGAACTCGCGGAGAAGCCCCTCACCAAGCCCGACCGGGCCCTCGTCCGCGCCGCCCTCCTCGAAGGCCTCGCGCGCGAGGGTGTCAGCACCCTGCTGACCTTCCCGTCCAACCTGCGCGAGCGATTGGCCTTCCTGCACACCGCCATCGGCGCCCCCTGGCCCGACGTCAGCGACGAGGCCCTGCTCAACCGCGCCGAGGAATGGCTCGAACCCGAACTCTCCCGCGCCCGCCGCCGAGCCGACCTGGCCCGCATCGATACGACGGCAGCCCTCCAACGCCTCCTGCCCTGGTCCACCGGCGAGGCCGGCCGCCTCGACGAACTCGCCCCCGAGCGAATCACCGTCCCCAGTGGATCGAAGATCCGAGTCGACTACACCACCGAACGCCCAGTGCTGGCGGTGAAGTTGCAGGAACTCTTCGGCTGGAAGGCCACTCCAACGCTGGCCGCCGGAAAGGTCCCCCTCACCATCCACCTCCTCTCCCCCGCCGGCCGCCCCGCCGCCATCACCGGAGACCTGGCGTCCTTCTGGCACAACGGCTACCCCGCCGTCCGCGCAGACCTCAGAGGCCGCTACCCCCGCCACCCCTGGCCCGAAGACCCGACAACGGCAGAGCCGACGAAGCGCACCAACGCCCGGAAGTAGACCCCAGGAGTAGGCCCCGCCGCCCAAATCATGGGCGGCGGGGCCTCGGACGACTTGTGGACTCCGTCAGCCCTCGCCGAACTCGCCGACTCGAACAGCCACAACGAACGCCTGCCACGCGTCGGTCGAATAAGCCAGTGCGGGGCCCTCGGGATCCTTGGAATCGCGGACTGGCACCCGGCCCGACGACCCGATTGCCACCTCGACGCATTGTCCCTGCTGAGCACTGTACGAGCTCTTGCGCCAAGCGGCGCCGCGCAGGTCATCCATGATCAAAACCCTTCCGCACTTCTCGAATGAGCCCATGCACTCGCTGCTTGACAGTCCAGCTCATGGGTCTGTCACGGCCTCCTGCGATGATCACCAGCAGTGCCGACAGAACCGGAGCAGACCATGGCCGAGCTGGTAGAGCAGGGCGTTGCGCGGGTGGCCGAGAGAATCACGGCGAGCGCCCCGCAGGGATGGACGGCGGCGGTACTGGTCAGCACCGGAGGCCTGTTCGGCTCCGGCGTCTCCGGTCAGTACACCATCGCCGGCGCGAAGCCGCGGCCGATCAACCCGTTCGGGACTTTCCAGGCGCTGGACGACGTGTCGGCGGCGGTGGGCGCGGCCCGTGGCTGGGAGGGCACCAGGCTGGAGATACGGTGCCAGCCGTCCGGGGAGTTCACCCTGGTTGCGTCCCGGGACACCGTCTCCCGCCTTCGCGGTTCGCGTCCAGGCTTCCTGACCGTCCTGGACTACGACTACCGGCTGTCCCAGCCGGGGTTCGTCCAGGAGGAGAGCACCGCCGCCCCGGCAGGGGATCCAGACCTGGCGGTCGCCCGGTTCCGCGCCTACCTGGAGCGGCGTGCCGAAATCCTGGGGCACGTTGAAAGGCTGCCACCACCCGTGACCACCGCGGCGCTCGACGAAGCCGAGCGCCGCCTCGGGCGACCTCTGCCCGCCGACCTGCGCGCGCTCTACCTGATCGCCGACGGCAGCGGAGACGAAGCGCTCGGTCTCTTCGGCAACCTCTGCTGGATGCCGCTGGCACGCCTGGTCACCATCAACGCCGACCTGAGGGAACCGGTGTGGCCCGGCTGGGAGAATTCCTGGGACTCGGTGGTACTCGACGCCTACCCGCCCGACACCGTCCGGCGCTGCCACGAGCATCCAGGCTGGCTCCCGTTCGCCACCGCCGATGACGGCAACTACCTGGCGGTCGACATGTCCCCGGCCCATGCCGGCCGTCCCGGCCAGGTGATCCAGATCGGCCGCGACTACTACGACGGACCTCTCTACGTCTGCGACTCCATCACCTCTCTCGTCGCCCGCTACCTGGAACTGCTGGAGCAAGACGCTTACGAGGTGGAGGAGGACGACGTCGACTACATCGACTTCGTGGAAGGCCCCCGCGAGCCCGGCCCCGATCCCGAGCTGCGAACTGACGGAATTCCCCACGACATCCCACCTAGCATCCAGGCCGTCCTGATCCAATTCAATGCCCCCACCGGGCTCATGGACCTCACTCCGCTCGCCGCCGCTCACCACTTGCGGCGCCTCGAACTCAAACGCCGCGCTATCGCTGACCTGGCCCCCATCCGGGCCCTGCCCGTCGAGTCCCTGGGAGTCACCCTGCATGGTGGCGACCTCGCGCCGCTCGAACGCCACCGGCACCTGGCCTCCCTCGACCTTGCCACCACTATCCCGATCGACATCACCCCACTGCGCACCGTCCCGAACCTGCGCGGCCTGGACCTCTCCCGGGCCAACGTCCGGGACCTGACCGCGCTTGCCGAGTTCCCCGACCTGCGCTACCTGGCCCTCTCAGGGAGCCAGTGGGCCGTCCTGCTCGACCAGGGTGAGCTCCCGTCCACCCTGGCCGCCGCCCGCCTGGCCGAGGCAGAGGTCTCGCGTGACGAGGCGCTGTCCTGGGCAGAACGGCTCGGCTTGGCCGCTGGGGAGCCGTTCTGTGTCACAGGAACCCTCGCGCTTGACGGCAAGTGAGAACGGCCACGACCGATGGCCACTGCCGACCCGGGGCATTCTCGAAGTAGGCCACTGGGCTTACGCGCTACTCCCCAAGTCGATCAGTCCCGACATCAGGAGGAGGCCCCACTGCTCGCCTGCGGGCAGTGGGGCCTTGGGCAACTTGCGGGCGCAGGAAGTCGACCCCACCGACTTCCTGCGCAGCCACCCCACCGTCGTGGGGCCTGCAGGCAGTCCCCAGGCCTGTATCGCTCGACCCCACGCCGCCTTCGCGGCCATGCGCCGTTGACACACCTCGTCCGCGACTTCACCGTGTGCACTGCGGCGACTACCCTCTGAACGCCCGGACCCAGGAGACCCCCATGGCGCTGGATTTCGCAGGGATCGACCCCGAGAGCAAGAGCGGGGGCTCACCGACCGTGTGGATCGAGGACGAGGCGAACGAGCTTGTGATCCAGGGCTGGAAGGCGGATTCCGAGCTCAAGGCCCGCATCCTCGGAACCGAGTGGGTTCCCGGCCACAACCAGGGCATCCCCGACCACGAAACCGTCGTCCGCATCCCCATGCGAATGATCCCGATCCTGCGAAAGGCGTGCGATGACGCAGAACGTGCCGGACTTTTCCGCCCTGTTGAAGGGAGCCCGGCGGACGGCTGTCCATCTGGAGATGCGTGACGCCTACGGTGTCGCCGACGAGGCCGCCGAGTTCGAGGAGTTCAAGCGGGTCGGCTCGGTCGATCTGGACCCTGACTCCGAAGGCTGGGCCGGCTGGGTGCCACTCGTTCGAGAGGCCGTCGGCCGTGGCGTGGTGCTGCGCCGGGCGAGGATCGTATCGGAGCCGGTCACCGACTACATCCGCTGGGAGCACGCGCTGACCCCCGTGAACCTCGCTGCGGGCGAGCACGTGCGGTGGCTCCCCCGGCGCCTCGCCTCGGACATCCCGCTGCCCGGCAACGACCTCTGGCTGATCGACGACCGTCTGGCCCTCTTCCACTGGTTCACCGGCGACGGCGACTGGGCCGGGCACGAGTACACCGAGGATCCGGCCGTGGTGAAGATGGTCTCCGACGCCTTCGAGGCAGTCTGGGCACGTGGCATCCCTCACGACCGGTACATCGTCTGACCCACTCGATCCTCCGGCGGACCGTTCATGGCCTCTTCCCCGTCCTCAGCTGCTCAAGCCGCCCGTCAGGCTCTGGCCGACAGGCTCCGGGACCTGCGCAGGGACGCGGGACTGACCGGCCGTGAACTGTCCGCCCGCTGCGGCTGGCACCCTGCGAAGACCAGCCGCATCCAGAAAGCCGAATCCACGCCCTCCGACGACGACATCCGCGCCTGGTGCACGGCCTGCGGCACGGAGGACCACATCCCCGTACTGATCGCGGCCTCACGTTCGGTCGCGTCGATGTACGTGGAGTGGAAGCGCCTCCAACGCGCCGGGCTCCAGCAGCTCCAGGAGACCTACACCCGTTCCTACCGGGCATCACGGCTCCTACGCCTCTACTCCTCGGATGTCGTTCCCGGCATGCTGCAGACTCCCGGCTACGCCGCGACGATCCTTTCCCGGTTCGCCGACACCGCCGGTTCACCCGACGAGCTCGAACGGGCTGTCGCCCAGCGGATGCGAAGCGCCAGGCCCATGCGCGAGGGCAACCACCGCATCGTCTGTCTGGTCGAGGAGTCCGTCCTCCGCTACCGGATCGCCGAGCGATCGGTCATGGTCGAGCAGTTGGCCCGGCTTCTCGCGGCCAAGGCGCTCCCTCGGGTCAGCCTCGGCATCATCCCGTTCACAGCGCAGCGGACCATCTGGCCAGTGGAGACCTTCCATGTCATCGACGACCGGATGATCGAGGTTGAGTTGGTCACCGCCCGCGTGCAGGTCACCAACCCGCCCGAAGTCGGCGAATACCTCGAGACCTTCACCGAACTGCAAGGGCTCGCGGTCTACGGCCGGGAGGCCGACGCCCTCATCGCCTCGGCGATCGACGCCCTCGGGTGAATTTCCGCAATCCTCCGCAACTCCATGGGAACTGTCCGACGCTGCTCCGTACCGTCGTCGACACCCTCGTCCTGAACGAGGAGTCGACCAACTAGGTCCAGCAGCAGCTCTGCTGGCCTGATCCGAATCACAAATCCAAGGAGGACGCATGACGCGGACACCTGCGCCGTGGGGCATCGGCAGGATGGAGCCCTATGCGGCCACCGCCACGCTCCCGGCGTTCACGCCCGTGATCGACCCCGAGACGCAGCTCGCCGTCATCGTGGACGAGAACGGCCGAACGGTCGAGCTGGGGAGCCACGGCACCAGCACCAGCGGTGTCACGCCCACCCAGACGACCCCCGGTGACGGGGCCGCGCCGGGCGGCGCCACGGACAGCGATGTCACCGAGTCCTACGACCAGGACCAGAGTTCCGGCTGATGGACAACCGAAGCGGGTCGGTGCTGGTACTGACCAACTCCTCCGATGCGACAGCGGATGCGGTCCTGCGGGTGCTCGCCGAGCGCCGGGTTCCCGTGGTCCGTATCGATCCCGGCACCGACCTGCACACGAGTGCCTCGCTGACCGCCACGTACAGCGTGGACGGTCAGCGAGGTACCCTCCGCACGTCGAGCCGTGAGCTGGACCTCACGGCCGTTCGTTCCGTCTGGGTCCGCAGGCCCTCGCCCTACGAGGGACCGCCTGGTCTCGACGGCCAGGACCGCCGATTCGCCGCCTCGCAAACGTTCTGGGGAGCGGGTGGCATCCTGGCCTCGCTCCCCGGAGCCCATTACGTGAACCATCCCTGGCACAACCGGGAGGCGGAGTACAAGCCGGCCCAGCTCGCCGCCGCACAGCAGTGCGGATTCCATGTTCCCCACACGCTGATCACCAACGACGCGGTCGAGGCACGGGAGTTCACCACCCGCCATGCCGGCGGCACGGTCTACAAGCCTGTGTGGAACACCCCGTACTCCGTCGACGGGCAGGCTCGGGCCGTATGGGTCCGCGAAGTCCGAAGCCAGGAGATCACCAACGCCGTGACGGCATGTCCACACATGTTCCAGGCCAGGATTCCGAAGGCGTTCGACACCCGGGTGACCGCAGTCGGCGACCGGCTGTTCGGCACCCGCATCGACAGCCCGGATGTCGACTGGCGATACCGACAGGACCGGATGCGCTGCCGCCCGATCGACATCCCCTCGTCGGTTGCCGAGGCCGTCGCCCGCTACCTCACCACCTTCCGGTTGACCTTCGGCGCCTTCGACTTCGCCGTCACCGCAGACGACACGTGGCACTTCCTGGAGTGCAACCCGAACGGGCAATGGGCATGGCAGCCGGCCCGAACTACCCACCGGGTCGCAGTCGCGATCGCCGACCAACTGGAAAGAGGCCACGAGCAGTGACCACCTCCGACACCCTGCGCACCACCCTGGTCGAGCAACTCACCGAGAACGGCGCGCTCGCCGAACCCGCGTGGGCCGAGGCCGCCGCCGCGGTACCCCGCGAACTCTTCGTCGGCTCCTACTTCGTCCCGGTCGACGGCAGCGCCCCGACCAGCTACCGGACCATCCACCGCGACACCCCCGGATGGCTGGAGGGGGTCTATGCCGACCGTACGCTCATCACCCAACTCGACGGCCGCACCAGCCCGGAAGACATCGGGGACCGGGACGTGACGGGCGCGCCGTCCTCGTCCTCCACGTTGCCTTCGCTCGTGCTGGGCATGTGGCAGCAGCTCGGCGCGGACATCGGTCACCACGTCCTCGAAGTCGGTACCGGGACCGGCTACTCGACCGCCCTCGGCGCCCACCGCCTCGGCGACGGGCACATCACCAGCATCGAGTACGACCCGCAGGTGGCCGCACGCGCCGCCAACGCCCTTCGGGCCGCCGGCTACGCCCCGCGCCTCATCGTCGGTGACGGTCTCGGCGGGGACCCGACCGGCGGCGCCTTCGACCGGCTGATCGCGACGTGCTCGGTCCGCTACCTGCCGATGGCCTGGCTGCGCCAGGTGAAGCCGGGTGGCCGCATCCTGGTCACCTTCTCCGGATGGAGCTATGCCAACGCGCTGGCGCTGCTCGATGTGACCGACTCCGGCGAGGCCACGGGCCGCTTCCTGCCCGGCTACACCAGTTTCATGATCGCCCGCCCTCACGACAGGCCTCCCCGCCCGACCCTGGCGCTCCTCCCCGGGGAGGAGCGCGCGAGCCGAATCGATCCCGCGAAGCTCGATACGTGGACCGGCGGTTGGGTCGCACAGCTCGCGGCGCCGTCCGCCGAGCGGATGGGAAGTGGTGGGCAGCAGATCCTCTCGGACGTGGCCACCGGCTCGCAGGCCAGGACCATGCCCCACCCCGAGGGCGGCTGGACCGTGGTTCAGCGCGGACCGATCCGCCTGTGGGACCAGGTGGAGACCGCCATCGAGGCCTGGCAGAGCGTGGGCGAACCGCACCAGGACGCCTTCGGCATCACGGTCTCGGCGACGGGCCAGCGGGTCTGGCTCGGCAGCGAGGACGGCCCGGGCTGGGACCTCCCCGTCTGACCCGCCGACGTGCCCGAACCTCCTCGGCCGGGCCGCCGCGCTCCGCCCCCAGGGCAGACGCCCGGCGGTACGGAGGCTCCGGGAACGGCGCCCGCCGTCGGGCCGAGCCGGCGGTCAGAGGGGCCGGCGTCCGCGGCGGCTGGGACGCCGGAAGCCCAGGGCGAACCTTCGCTCCGGAGTCCCGGCCATGCCTGCCCGCCAGTGCTGGTCGGCGGCCGAGATGAGCAGGTCCACCAGCCGGTCGGCAGCATCCGGCCGACCGTAGGAGCACGTCCGCTCGGCCACAACTCACCGCCCCGCGAACGCATAGGAAGTCGGGCCCGCCGACTTCCTATGCGGAGGCCCACCAGGTCGAGGGGGATGCGACCGTGTAGCCCAGCGACTCGTACAGGGGCCGGCCCAGCTTGGAGGCGGTGAGGGTGGCGGGGAGGTCCGTGGCGTGGGCGAGGGCGCCGAGCATGACGGCGCGGCCGACGCCGCGGGAGCGGAAGGCGGAGGAGGTGGCGATCCAGTAGTGGCTGGCGACGCCGTCGGCCACGACGCTCACGCCGGCGCCCGCGGTCGCGCCGTCGGCCGAGGCGACGAAGACGTCCACGCCCGGCTGTTCGATCAGGCTCGTCGGGAAGAGTTCGCCGGGGCGGTGGGGCTCGAAACCGTCCAGTTCGAAGGCCTTGATCACGATCCGCTCGGCCGCCCGGAGGCCGTCGGGCCGCTGGACCCGGCTCACGGAAAGCGCCGGGGCGTCGACGGGACCGGGCAGGCGCAGCATGACCGGCATCTGCCAGGTGCGCAGGCCCAGGTGGCTCAGCTCCGTCGAGCTGAACGGATCCTCGACGATCACCGGACCCGCGGCGCGGCGGACCAGTTCGCCCACCTCGGTCACCTCGCCCGGGTCGAGGTCGGGCTCCTGGACCAGGATGCGCAGGCCCGCACGCTCGTCGCCGGCGACGGCGAGGAATCCGCGGCGCCGGATCACCTCGTGGCCCCGGGACACGCCGGTGGCGGTCCAGAAGGCGGCGGAGTTGCGGGCCTGGAGCGTCGGGGCCTCGGCCAGGAGGGTGGGCTGGTCGATCGACCTGGATTCCGTAGTCATCGGGGCCACGGTAGTACGAAACTGACGCTTTGACACGGGGTGATCAACTGCGGTTCGGCCGGGCCGGCGCGGAGCGTTGCCACGTCGGCCCGGCCGGGACGGTCAGAGCTGGCTGACCCAGTACGGCTCGACGGTCATCCAGCCGTTGCCGCGGGCGCCGTTGAGGCGGCCGGTGCTGGTGCGGGCCAGGGTGTACCAGGAGTCGACGTAGTCCGGGTCGTCGACCCACCAGGACGCGGGCAGCGCGTCCAGGACGGCGTTGACCAGCGGGATGTAGGCGCCCTGGTCGGCGATGGTGAGCAGGACGGCCGCGACGGCCTTGGCGAGGGCCAGGTAGTTGGTGTCGCCGTCGTCCTCCATCAGGACGACGTCGGCCAGGTTGTACTTGTAGTTCGACCAGTTCACCAGGATCTGGTTCGGGTAATACACGGTGCCGTCGTACTGGAGGTACGGCATGGCGACCGAGTCGACCCTGACCTTGCCGTCCAGGCCGAAGCCGGTCACCAGGCTGAACATCTCGGCGGCGCCCTTGAACCAGGGCTCCTCGTCGTCGTTCACCTCGACGGAGGTGATCTTGGTGCCCCACCAGCCGGACGCGGCCTGCGTGGCGGAGCCGAGGCCATGGGCGGCCAACTCCCGCTGGAGCAGCTCGACTCCGGCCGCGGCCGTCTTGGCCGTGTCGATGTCGACCAGGTAGACCGGGCGGGTGGGCACGGTGGCGGTGTCGAGGCCGAGGGCCCGCCCGGCGGTGTCGTAGGCGCGGACGGTGCGGGCGTGCTCGTCGGTGGCGGCGATGGCCACCAGCGGCGCGGCGCCCGCGTCGAGGGCGGCCCGCATCGAGGGGTCGGCCAGCTGGACGCGCAGCAGCGGGCCGAGGCCGGCGCCGAGGCCCTTGGCGGCGGCGACGCCGCGGTCCGCCTCGGCGGTGGCGGCGGCGAGGCCCGGGGTCCCGGCGGCCAGCGGG
This sequence comes from Kitasatospora sp. NPDC097605, assembly GCF_040302725.1. Lineage (NCBI taxonomy): Bacteria > Bacillati > Actinomycetota > Actinomycetes > Kitasatosporales > Streptomycetaceae > Kitasatospora > Kitasatospora sp. NPDC097605. The sequence continues at coordinate 109,717 of NZ_JBEOSF010000009.1, forward strand.
GCGAGGGCGGCGGTGCCGCCGGGCGCGGCGGCGGTGGCGGTGCGCAGCCGCTCGCGCAGGGCGGGGTCGGCGAGGGAGGCCGCCAGGGTGCGGGCGACCCCGTCCTCGATGGCGGACACCTGGGAGGTGACGGCGGGGGCGGCCGGAGGGGCGGCCGGGACGGCCACCGCCTGGCCCGCGCCGAGCGCGAACAGGGGCAGGGCCGTGAGCGCGACGACGGCGCGTCGTACGCGGGAGTGGGACATGAGGGTTCTCCAGGCTCGTCGGGTGAGGCGTCGGAGCTTTGGTGCGGACCGGCGCCGCGATCAAGAAACGACGGCGCCATGACAAGTGAAGGGGTTCCCTGACCCGGTATCAACCCCTGGTGCCACAAAGGCCGACGAGGACCCCTACACCGGCTCACCCGCCGCCGGAGAAGCCCCCGCCGGAATTGGCCGAGCCCGAGCCGCCGTAGACCCAGCCGCCGGAGGGGGGCCGGGGCTCGGGGCGGACGCGCCGCTCGGTGCGGCGCAGGACGGGGACGCCGGCCGGGCCGAGCAGGTCCTTCAGTGCGCGGTGGAGCGCGTCGGCGTCGGTGCCCTTCGGCGCCCGGCGCCGGCCGCCGTCGGCGCCGGTCGCGACCACGACCGTGATGTCGAGGGTGCTCACGGCCGGTTCAGGGTCGCCCTCGTAGGGCTCCTCCACGCTCTCGTCCAGCTGGATGCGCCGCAGGCCGGAGATCGGGGTCCAGGCGTCGGCGCGGGCTCCCCGGACGAAGCGCAGTTCGGTCGGGGCCCCGGCCGGGGCGAACTGCACCCGGCGGGGCGCCCGCAGCTCGGCAGCCGCGACGAACGGCCACAGAACCAGCGCGGCGGCCACCCACAGCACCGCACAGACCGTCGCCGCGCCCACGAGGGTGGCGCCGACGATCACGGCGACCGTCACGAGCAGCACGCCGAGGGGCAGGAAGGCGAGGCCCACGGCGAGCAGGACGACGAGTTGGCGCAGCACCAGGAGCACGGCGGCGGGCCAGGAGCCCCCACCCGACTCGAACACCAGGTCGACGGTGGCGCCGTCACGACCGCGCCGGATCAGCCCATCGGCAGACATACCCGCCAGGCTAGGACCACCCACCGCCGCCGGAAAGACCCCGGGCGAAGCCTCGACGAGGCTGCACCCGGGGCCGATTGACGGTGCCTCAGTGAGCGGCGGCCTCCCAGTCGGCGCCCACGCCGACCGAGACGTCGAGCGGGGCGCGCAGCGGGTAGGCGCCGGCCATCTGCTCGCGGACGATCGCCTCGACCGGCTCGCGCTCGCCCGGCGCCAGCTCCAGCACGATTTCGTCGTGCACCTGGAGCAGCATCCGGGACGAAAGCCCGGCCGCGCGCAGCGCCTCGTCGACCCCGAGCATGGCGATCTTGACGATGTCGGCGGCCGAGCCCTGGATGGGGGCGTTGAGGGCCATCCGCTCGGCCATCTCGCGGCGCTGGCGGTTGTCGCTGTTGAGGTCCGGCAGGTAGCGGCGGCGGCCGAGCAGGGTCTCGGTGTAGCCGGTGGCGCGGGCCTCCTCGACCACCCGGTGCAGGTAGTCGCGCACGCCGCCGAACCGCTCGAAGTAGGTGTCCATCAGACCCTGGGCCTCGGCGGGCTTGATGCCGAGCTGCTGGGAGAGCCCGTAGGCGGAGAGGCCGTAGGCGAGGCCGTAGGACATTGCCTTGATCTTGCGGCGCATCTCGGCGTCGACCGCGCCGCCCGGCACCTCGAAGACCTGGGAGGCGACGGTGGTGTGCAGGTCCTCGCCGCTGGCGAAGGCCTCGATCAGCGCCGCGTCCTCGGAGAGGTGGGCCATGATCCGCAGTTCGATCTGCGAGTAGTCGGCGGTGAGCAGCGACTCGTAGCCCTCGCCGACGACGAAGGCGCGGCGGATCATCCGGCCCTCCTCGGTGCGGACCGGGATGTTCTGCAGGTTCGGGTCCTGCGAGGAGAGCCGGCCGGTGGCGGCGACCATCTGGTTGAAGGTGGTGTGGATGCGCCCGGCCGGGGAGACCGTCTTGAGCAGGCCCTCGACCGTGGTGCGCAGCTTGGCCTGGTCGCGGTGGCGCAGCAGGATGACCGGCAGCTCGTTGTCGGTCTGGGTGGCGAGCCAGGTGAGCGCGTCGGCGTCGGTGGTGTACCCGGTCTTGATCTTCTTGGTCTTCGGCAGGGCCAGCTCGCCGAAGAGGATCTCCTGGAGCTGCTTGGGCGAGCCGAGGTTGAACTCGTGGCCGGCCGCGGCGTGCGCCTCCTCGACCACGCGCTGGATCTCGGCGGCGAACTGCGCCTCCAGGCCGGTGAGCCAGCCGCGGTCGGCGGCGATGCCGGTGCGCTCCATGCGGGCGAGCAGGGCGGCGATCGGCAGCTCCATGTCGCGCAGCAGCTCGGTGGCGCCGACCTCGGCGAGGCGGGTGTCGAAGAGCGCGGCGAGGTCGAGCACGGCGCGGGCCTGGAGCATCAGCGCCTGGGCGTGCGCGGCCGGGTCCTCCTCCGGGGCGTCGAAGGCGAGCTGGCCGGACTCGGCGGCGGGGGCCGGGGCGAGCGAGCGGCCCAGGTACTCCTCGGCGAGCACCTCCAGGGTGAAGGTGCGCCGGCCGGGCTTCTCCAGGTAGGCGGCGAGGGCGGTGTCGGCGACGACTCCCTCGACCGTCCAGCCGCGCTCGGCGAAGGCGCGCATGACCTGCTTGGCGATGTGCAGGGCCTTGGGCGCGGCCGGGTCGGCCAGCCAGGCGGCGAAGGCGCGCTCGTCCTCCTCGGCGAGCAGCGCCGGGTCGAACCAGGCGGCGGTCTCTCCGGCGGCGAGGGCGACCTCGGTGACCTCGCCGCTGCCGAGCGCCCACTGGTAGACGGCGGCCAGCGCGACCGGGGACTTCTCCGCGGTGTGCTCCCGCAGCCAGGCGGCGAGGGTGCCGGGGTCGGTGAGCAGTTCGCCGTCGACCTCGACGCCGGGGGCGAGTTCGGCGGCCTCGGGCTCGGCGGCGGCCGGGTCGATGCCGAAGACCCGGTCGCGGAAGTTGGCGTTGCGGAACTCCAGCGACTCCATCAGCGCGCCGACGGCCGGCTGGTCGAACGGCGCGCGGACCAGGTCGCCGACGCCGAGCGGGAGTTCGACGTCACGGACCAGCTCGGTGAGGACGCGGTTGCGCTTGACCGAGTCGAGGTGCTCGCGCAGCTTCTCGCCGATCTTGCCCTTGACCTCGTCGGCGCGGGCGACCAGCTCCTCGAAGGAGCCGAACTGGTTGACCCACTTGGCGGCGGTCTTCTCGCCGACGCCGGGGATGCCGGGCAGGTTGTCGGACGGGTCGCCGCGCAGCGCGGCGAGGTCGGGGTACTGGCGGGGGGTGACGCCGTACTTCTCGGCGACCTTCTCCGGGGTGTAGCGGGTCAGCTCGGAGACGCCCTTGGTCGGGTAGAGCACGGTGATGTGCTCGCTGACCAGCTGGAGCGAGTCGCGGTCGCCGGTGACGATGTCGACGTCGAAGCCGGCCGCCTCGGCGGCGGTGGCCAGGGTGGCGATGATGTCGTCGGCCTCGAAGCCCTCGGCGGTCAGCCGCGGCACGTTCATGGCGTCGAGCAGCTCGCCGATCAGGCCGACCTGGCTGCGGAACTCGTCCGGGGTCTTGGCCCGGTTGGCCTTGTAGTCGGGGAACTCGACCGAGCGGAAGGTCTGCCGGGAGAGGTCGAAGGCGACCGCGAGGTGGGTGGGGGCCTCGTCGCGGACGGTGTTGGCGAGCATCGAGGCGAAGCCGTACACCGCGTTGGTGGGCTGGCCGGTGGAGGTGTTGAAGTTCTCCACGGGCAGCGCGTAGAACGCCCGGTAGGCCATGGAGTGCCCGTCGAGCAGCATCAGGCGGGGCCGCGATCCGGCTCCGCCGCCACCCGGCGCGCCCTTGTCCGTACTCTGCGTAGCCACGTCAACGTCCGTTCCTGCCGATTCCACTACCGGCCACCGATCCTAGGGCCCGCCACCGACAAAAGGGGCATGCCGGGGGCGGGCGCCCCCGGGTGCGCTCACGCCCCGGACACCACGCCCGCTTCCCCCGCCACCGCCCCTACCGCCGAGTAGGACGGTCGTACGATCACAGGCAGCACGACGACGTGACCCCCGAGCGGCAGGAGTTCCCCCATGACCGACCCGGCCTCCGACGCGGCCACCGCCCCCTCCGGCGCGGCCCTCGACCCGACCGCCGACGCGACCCCGACCGCCGGCGCGGCCGCGGGCGGCGCCGCCCAGGCCCCCCTCCTGGACGTCTCGCCGGAGATGCTGGAGCACTTCGCCAAGCTCGGCGTGGAGCCGGCCACCTTCTCCGGCGGCCTGCTCGGCGAGAAGCTGGGCATCCGGATCGTCGAGGCCTCCGGCGACCGGGTGGTCGGCACCATGCCGGTGGACGGCAACCAGCAGCCGTACGGCCTGCTGCACGGCGGCGCCTCGGCGGCGCTGGCCGAGACGCTGGGCTCGGTCGGCGCGATGCTGCACGCCGGCCCGGGCCGGTACGCGGTGGGCGTGGACCTGAACGCCACCCACCACCGCTCGGCCACCTCCGGTCTGGTCACCGGCGTGGCGACCGCGGTCTTCAAGGGCCGTACGGCCGCGACCTACGAGATCGCGATCACCGACGACACCGGCAAGCGGGTCACCAGCTGCCGCCTCACCTGCATGCTGCGCGACCTCTGAGCCGATTCTTCGTCAAATCCCTTGCCCGCCCCCTTGTTTGACCTTCGACCGCCCTGGGCAGTCGTTGGTCTGGACAAGGGGGCGGCGGCGTATCGGGGCATTTCGGGCGGTGTAACACTGCGTAACAAGTAGGACATCCAAGCAACGGAGAGTTCCCGGGGGTCGAACCGGACGAAAGCAGCTCACCGGCACCACCACTGTCCGATATTCGAACGCCCACGCCCGGCGCCAACAGCCCGGACGACCCTGTCCGATTATCGGCGAGGCCAGGAGTCACCTGCCCTTCTACGCCTTACATAGGGCGAGTTGAGAACGGAACCCCAGCTACCAACGGATCGATCGGACCGGAACGACCACATGGTGAGACGACTTCTCTGTGTGCTCATAACAAGAGAATCACAGCCTCGCTACACCACTGCCCGAGCCGCCGACCGGCAACTAGTGTCACGGCCAGTCACCGCGCCACCGGAATGGGCCAGGCCCACCGCGCATCCAGGCTCCCGCCGTTCAGGCGCGGCGCCCTCCTGAACCGAAGGGGACCCTCGTGCGTCATCGTTCAGCAGTTGTCGTGAGCATTGCCGTGATCGGCGCCCTCACCCTCACCGCGTGCGGTTCCCGCGACGACAAGAAGTCCGGGGACAGCGGCAAGGGCGGCGACACCACCGTCTTCATCGGCGTCGACGCCCCGCTCACCGGCGACCTCTCCGCCCTCGGCGCCGGCATCCGCAACTCCGTGGACCTCGCCATCCGGCAGGCCAACGAGAAGAACGAGGTCCCCGGGGTCAAGTTCCAGCTCAAGGCCCTCGACGACACCGGCAAGCCCGCCCCCGGCCAGCAGAACGCCACCCAGCTGGTCGGCGACAAGGACGTCATCGGCGTCGTCGGCCCGCTCAACTCCAGCGTCGCGCAGTCGATGCAGCAGATCTTCAACGACGCCAAGCTCGTCCAGATCTCCCCCGCCAACACCGGCGTCGCCCTCAGCCAGGGCGAGAAGTGGGCCAGCGGCGAGAAGTCCCGCCCCTTCAAGACCTACTTCCGCACCGCCACCACCGACGCCGTCCAGGGCCCCTTCGCCGCCGACTTCCTGGTCAAGGACGCCAAGAAGACCAAGGTCTTCATCATCGACGACCAGAAGACCTACGGCGCCGGCCTCGCCGCCACCTTCAAGGCCCAGTTCCTCAAGAACGGCGGCCAGATCGCCGGCGAGGAGCACGTCAACCCCGACGACCGCGACTTCGCCGCCGTCGTCACCAAGGTCAAGTCCTCCGGCGCCGAAGCCGTCTACTACGGCGGCGAGTACCCCGCGGCCGGCCCGCTCTCCCTCCAGCTCAAGGACGCCGGCGTCACCATCCCGCTGATGGGCGGCGACGGCATCCAGAGCGGCGACTTCATCAAGCTCAACCCCAAGAGCCAGGGCGACTTCGCCACCGCCGTCGGCCTGCCCGTCGAACAGCTCCCCACCGCCGCCAAGTTCATCGCCGACTACAAGGCCGCCGGCTTCAAGGACGCCTACGAGACCTACGGCGGCTACTCCTACGACAGCGCCTGGGCCGTCATCCAGGGCGTCAAGGCCGTCGCCGCCGCCAACGGCGGCAAGCTCCCCACCGACGCCCGCGCCAAGGTCGTCGAGGCCGTCCAGAAGGTCTCCTTCGAGGGCGTCACCGGCAAGGTCTCCTTCGACGAGTACGGCGACACCACCAACAAGCAGCTCACCGTCTACACCGTCAAGGACGGCAAGTGGGCCGTGGAGAAGTCCGGCACGTTCAACGGCTGAACCGCCACCTGACCCAGCGTCAGGCGCACCACAGCACGCCGGAAACACCGCGCGCGGGGGACGCCACGAGCGCCCCCGCGCGCACCCACATCCACCACCCACGCGGACACCCCACACGCACAACGGAGGCCCAGCGGTGCACGACCTACCGCAGCAGCTGGCCAACGGCCTGATCCTCGGCGCCCTCTACGGGCTCGTCGCGATCGGCTACACGATGGTCTACGGCATCGTCCAGCTCATCAACTTCGCCCACGGCGAGATCGTCATGGTCGGCGGCTTCGGCGCCCTGACCGCCTACCTCGCCCTCCCCGGCGGCACCACCCTGTGGCTGGCCCTACCGCTGATGCTGCTCGCCGGCATCCTGGTCTCCACCCTCACCGCCGTCGCCGCCGAGCGCTTCGCCTACCGGCCCCTGCGCACGGCCCCCCGGCTCGCCCCGCTGATCACCGCGATCGGCCTGTCCATCCTCCTCCAGCAACTGGTCTTCGCCTTCTACCCCGACGCCAAGAAGGCCCGGGTCTTCCCCAAGATCCCCGGCGACCCCTTCGAAATCGGCTCCGTCGCCATCCAGCGCAGCGACCTCTTCCTGATCGCCGCCGCCCCGCTCTGCATGATCGCCCTCGGCTGGTTCGTCACCCGCACCCGCTCCGGCCGCGCCATGCAGGCCACCAGCCAGGACCCCGACACCGCCAAACTGATGGGCATCGACACCGACCGGATCATCGTCATGGCCTTCGCCATCGGCGCCGCCTTCGCCGCCGTCGCCGCCGTCGCCTACGGCCTGCGCAGCGGCCAGGTCGACTTCCGAATGGGCTTCCTGCTCGGCCTCAAAGCCTTCACCGCCGCCGTCCTCGGCGGCATCGGCAACATCTACGGCGCCATGCTCGGCGGCATCACCCTCGGCCTCGCCGAAGCCCTCGCCACCGGCTACATCCAACACCTGCCCGGCATGCACCTCTTCGGAGGCGGCGCCTGGAAGGACGTCTGGGCCTTCGTACTCCTCATCGTCGTCCTGCTGGTCCGGCCCCAGGGCCTGCTCGGCGAGCGCGTCGCGGACAGGGCGTGAGCACCATGACCACCACCAGCACCGAAACCACCCCGGTCATCCCCCTGCCCGGCCACACCGCCGCCCTCCTCACCGGCCTCGGCGCCCTCGCCGTCACCGCCTCCTCCCTGATGGCCTGGACCTGGACCGCCGACTACCCCGGCGACCTCACCTACTACGGCTCCCCCGCCGGCCTCCAATGGCTCGCCCTCGCCGCCGGACTCATCACCCTCCTGCTGCTCCTCGCCACCCAGGGCGTCCCCGGCCTGCGCTGGGCCGCCCCCCGCCACAGCCACAACGCCGTCCTCTTCGCCGCCACCGGCTCCCTCGCCGTCGGCTGGTTCTCCGCGATCTCCATCGCCACCGACCTCGGCGGCCTCGCCAACCTCGAACCCGGCGCCCTGGTCCTCGCCGCCGGCTCCCTGCTCGCCGTCGCCGGCGCCCTCGGCCTGCCGCTCGACCGGCGCACCGCCGTCCCGCTGCGCATCCTCGACAAGCGGCTCTTCCTGCTCGTCCCCGCCGCCCCCATCGCCTGGTTCGCCACCCACGCCATCCCCGAGGACAAGCCGGTCGCCCCCGTGCTCACCGCCCTCGCCGGCGCACTCGCCATCGCCACCGGCGCCGTCCTGCTCGTCCAACTCGGCCACCTCGCCAACAGCTGGCTGCGGCTCGGCACCGTCCAGCGCCCACTGCCCGCCGCCCGCGAACTGCCGTCCTGGGCCGAGGTCGGACTCATCGTCATCGCCTTCGCCGTCGGCCTGTTCGCCATCACCTTCGGCATCGACACCGAGTACGGCGAACTCTTCACCGGCTACCTGCTGCTCGCCGCCTCCGTCGTCGCCGCACTCGGCCGCTCCGGCCTGATCGCCCGGCTGCGCGCGCTGACCGTCAAGTACCAGGCCGTCACCACCGGCGCCGCCTTCGCCGCCGCCGCCAGCTTCCCCTTCACCCAGACCAGCGACCAGTACACCTCGGTCGCCACCAACATCCTGATCTTCGCCACCGTCGCCCTCGGCCTCAACATCGTCGTCGGCCTCGCCGGCCTGCTCGACCTCGGCTACGTCGCCTTCCTCGGCGTCGGCGCCTACAGCGCCGCCCTGGTCTCCGGCTCCCCCGCCTCCCCGATCCACGTCCAGTTCCCGTTCTGGGCCGCCATGCTCACCGGCGCCGCCGTCTCCATGGTCTTCGGCGTCGTCATCGGCGCCCCCACCCTGCGACTGCGCGGCGACTACCTCGCCATCGTCACCCTCGGCTTCGGCGAGATCTTCCGCATCACCATGCTCAACCTCAACGGCACCACCGGCCCCAAGGTCACCAACGGCTCCAACGGCATCCCCCGGATCCCCGACCTCAAGATCCTCGGCTGGGACCTCGGCAAGCCCACCACCGTCTTCGGCGTCGAACTCGGCCGGTTCTCCAACTACTACCTGCTGATGCTGCTCGTCACCGCCCTCGTCGTGCTGGTCTTCGCCCGCGTCGGCAACTCCCGCATCGGCCGCGCCTGGGTCGCCATCCGCGAGGACGAGACCGCCGCCGAGGCCATGGGCATCAACGGCTTCCGCCTCAAACTCCTCGCCTTCGCCCTCGGCGCCTGCCTCGCCGGCCTCGCCGGCACCGTCCAGGCCCACGTCAGCTACACCGTCACCCCCGACCAGTACACCTTCGCCGAAGCCCTCCCGCCCAACTCCGCCTTCCTGCTCGCCGCCGTCATCCTCGGCGGCATGGGCACCATCAGCGGCCCCCTGGCCGGCGCCACCCTCCTCTTCCTCATCCCGAAGAAGCTGGAATTCCTCGCCGACTACCAACTGCTCGCCTTCGGCATCGCCCTCATCGTCCTGATGCGGGTGCGCCCCGAGGGCCTCATCCCCAACCGGCGCCAGCAGCTGGAGTTCCACGAAGCCGCCATCCCCGCACAGCCCACCGGCGACGGCGTCGCCCTCACCAAGGCAGGGGCGTGACCCCCAGATGACCACCACCAGCGCCCCCGCACCCGCCGCCCCCGCCCCCGGCCCCGGCCCCGCCGCACCCCTGCTCGACGTCTCCGGCGTCACCATGCGCTTCGGCGGCCTCACCGCCGTCAACAACGTCTCGCTCACCGTCGGCCGCGGCGAGATCATCGGCCTCATCGGCCCCAACGGCGCCGGCAAGACCACCTTCTTCAACTGCCTCACCGGCCTCTACGTCCCCACCGAGGGCACCGTCACCTACCAGGGCACCGTCCTGCCACCCAAACCCCACCTGGTCACCCAGGCCGGCATCGCCCGCACCTTCCAGAACATCCGGCTCTTCGCCAACATGACCGTCCTCGAGAACGTCCAGGTCGGCCGGCACAGCCGGATGCACCAAGGCCTGCTCTCCGCCGTCCTGCGCGGCCCCGGCTACCGCCGCTCCGAAGCCGAGAGCCGCGAGAAAGCCCTGGAACTCCTCGAGTTCACCGGCCTCGCCGGCAAGGCCGACCACCTCGCCCGCAACCTCCCCTACGGCGAGCAGCGCAAGCTCGAGATCGCCCGCGCCCTCGCCTCCGACCCCGGCCTGCTGCTCCTCGACGAGCCCACCGCCGGCATGAACCCCCAGGAGACCCGCGCCGCCGAGGAACTCGTCTTCGCCATCCGCGACCGGGGCGTCTCCGTCCTCGTCATCGAGCACGACATGCGGTTCATCTTCAACCTCTGCGACCGCACCGCCGTGCTCGTCCAGGGCCAGAAGATCGTCGAGGGCGACCGCGAGACCGTCCAGAACGACGAACGCGTCATCACCGCCTACCTCGGCGCCCCGCTCGAAGGCACCACCCCCGTTACGGAGACCGACCAGTGACCGCACTCCTCGAGGTCCAGGACCTCCGCGTCGCCTACGGCAAGATCGAGGCCGTCAAGGGCATCAGCTTCACCGTCAACCAGGGCGAGGTCACCACCCTGATCGGCACCAACGGCGCCGGCAAGACCACCACCCTGCGCACCCTCTCCGGCCTGCTCAAGCCCACCGCCGGCAGCATCACCTTCGACGGGCAGCCGATCGACGCCGTCCCCGCCCACAAGATCGTCGCCCTCGGCCTCGCCCACTCCCCCGAGGGCCGCCACATCTTCCCGCGGATGACCATCGAGGAGAACCTCCTCCTCGGCGCCTTCCTGCGCAGCGACAGCGAGGGCATCACCCAGGACGTCGAACGGGCCTACGGCCTCTTCCCCATCCTCGGCGAACGCCGCAAGCAGGCCGCCGGCACGCTCTCCGGCGGCGAGCAGCAGATGCTCGCCATGGGCCGGGCCCTGATGTCCCGCCCCAAGCTGCTCATGCTCGACGAGCCCTCGATGGGCCTCTCGCCGCTGATGATGCAGAAGATCATGGCGACCATCGTCGAACTCAAGGCCGAAGGCACCACCATCCTGCTGGTCGAGCAGAACGCCCAGGCCGCGCTCTCCCTCTCCGACCGCGGCTACGTCATGGAGACCGGCAGCATCGTCCTCCAGGGCACCGGCGCCGACCTCCTGCACGACGAATCGGTGCGCAAGGCCTACCTCGGCGAGGACTGACCCCCGCACGGCGAAGGGCCCGGCACACCCCGTGCCGGGCCCTTCCGCAGCCTCGCTACTCCGCGCCGCCCGCGGCCTCCTCGGCCTTCTTGCGGTCCTGCGCGGCGCCCTCCTCGATGACCGCCTCGGCCACCGCCGCCATCGTCATCCGGCGGTCCATCGAGGTCTTCTGGATCCACCGGAAGGCGGCCGGCTCGTTCAGCCCGAACTTGGTCTGCAGCACGCTCTTCGCCCGGTCCACCAGCTTCCGGGTCTCCAGCCGCTGGGTGAGATCCGCGATCTCCTCCTCCAGCGTCCGCATCTCCGTGTACCGGGACACCGCCATCTCGATCGCGGGCACCAGGTCGCTCTTGGAGAACGGCTTGACGATGTACGCCATCGCCCCCGCGTCCCGCGCCCGGTCCACCAGCTCCCGCTGCGAGAACGCGGTCAGCATCAGCACCGGCGCCAAGTGCTGCTCATGGATCTGCTCGGCGGCGGACAGCCCGTCCAGCACCGGCATCTTCACGTCCAGGATCGCCAGGTCCGGCTTCAGCTCCTGCACCAGCCGGACCGCCGTGGCCCCGTCCCCGGCCTCCCCGACGACGGTGTACCCCTCCTCCTCCAGCATCTCCTTCAGATCGAGGCGGATCAGCGCCTCGTCCTCGGCGATCACAATCCGGGTGATCTGGGGCGAATCGGTCTCAAGCGGCTCGGCCTGCTCGTCGGCGGTGCTCACGGGGCTCCTCGTTCCGGCGGGGTACTGCATGCACGAGGGTACCTAGACACGGTATGTTTGAGTTCACGCAGGGTCGGAGCCAACCTTCGAAACTGTGGATGCCCCGGTAGCCCAGTGGTGAGAGGCACGGCGCTCAAACCGCCGACAGCGTGGGTTCGAATCCCACCCGGGGTACTTTTCCTTCGATTCCAAAGCCACTTAGGGCACCCTGACGGTTGGCGATCTTCATTCGTTCGAGTGGAAACAATTCCGTCCGCCCGCGCATTCGGCGCAAGGGTTCGAAGATCGCCCGTATGGCCGTTCGATCCACTCGCGAAGAAGCCGTCCGCCTCCTTCGCCAGGGCGTCCGCAACTGCGAAGTCGCCCGCCGCCTCGGAGTCCCCTCGGGCACCATCGGAGCCTGGAAGCACCACGACCTCGCCAGACACGGCAAGCTCCCCGGTCGAAAGCGCTCCGCCTGCCTGCACTGCCACGGCGACCGACTCAACCGTCCCGCGTACGCCTACCTCCTGGGTCTCTACCTCGGCGACGGCTACATCCTGCTGCCCAACGAATGCCGTAGGACCCAGAGTCTTCAGATCACATGTGACGAGAAGTGGCCGGGCATCATCGACTCCGTCGAGCAGGCCATCTGCCAGGTCCTCCCGAACAACACGCCCTGCCGGGTCCGGCGCACGGGCTGTCGCGATGTCAAGGTCTACTCGAATCACCTGACCTGCTACTTCCCCCAGCACGGCCCCGGCAAGAAGCACGAGCGCACCATAGCCCTGAAGCCGTGGCAGCAGGAGATCGTCGACGCCCACCCGTGGGAGTTCCTGCGCGGCCTGATCCACTCCGACGGCTGCCGCATCACCAACTGGACGACCCGCACCGTCGGCGGCGTCGAGAAGCGCTACGAGTACCCGCGCTACTTCTTCACCAACACCTCGACCGACATCGTCCGCCTCTTCACCAACACGCTCGACGCCGTTGGCGTGCAGTGGAAGTCCGTTACCCGCCCCACGGGCAGCATGAACGTCTCCGTGGCCCGCAAGGAGTCCGTGGCGCTCATGGACGCCCACATCGGCCCCAAGTACTGACGGCGGCGCGCCCCCGCTGGAGGGCCGCGCCGCCGGAAGGGCTCAGTCGTCCAGGGTCCCCACATGGTGGACGCGGACGAGATTGGTGGAACCGGCGAGGCCGGGCGGGGAGCCGGCGGTGATGACGACGATGTCGCCCTTCTGGCAGCGGCCGAGGGAGAGCAGGGCGGCGTCGACCTGCTCGACCATCTCGTCGGTGGTGGGCGCGAACGGGCCGAGGAAGGTCTCCACGCCCCAGGTGAGGGCGAGTTGGCTGCGGACGGCCGGTTCGTAGGTGAAGGCCAGGACGGGAATCGGCGAGCGGTAGCGGGTCAGCCGGCGGGCCGTGTCGCCGGACTGGGTGAAGGCGACCAGGTACTTGGCGTGCAGGAAGTCGCCGATCTCCGCGGCCGCCCGGGCGACGGCGCCGCCCTGGGTGCGGGGCTTGTTGCTCGGGGTGAGCGGGGGCAGTCCGTCGGCGAGGATGTCCTGCTCGGCGGCCTCGATGATCCGGCCCATCGTGCGGACCGTCTCGGACGGGTACTTCCCGACCGAGGTCTCGCCGGAGAGCATCACCGCGTCGGTGCCGTCCAGGACGGCGTTGGCGACGTCGGAGGCCTCGGCGCGGGTGGGCCGCGAGGAGTTGATCATCGAGTCGAGCATCTGGGTCGCCACGATGACCGGCTTGGCGTTCCGCCGGGCGAGCTTGACCGCCCGCTTCTGGACCATCGGCACCTGCTCCAGCGGCATCTCCACCCCGAGGTCGCCGCGGGCCACCATGACCCCGTCGAAGCGGTCGACGATGGAGTCGAGGTTCTGCACCGCCTGCGGCTTCTCGATCTTGGCGATGACCGGGACCCGGCGCCCCTCCTCGTCCATCACCCGGTGGACGTCCTCGACGTCCCGCCCGCTGCGGACGAAGGAGAGCGCGACCAGGTCGGCCCCGGCCCGCAGGGCCCAGCGCAGGTCGGCGATGTCCTTGTCGCTGAGCGCGGGCACCGAGACGGCGACCCCGGGGAGGTTGAGGCCCTTGTGGTCGGAGACCAGGCCTCCCTCGACGACGACGCAGCGGACCCGCGGTCCGTCCACCCCGACGACCTCCAGGGTGACCCGTCCGTCGTCGACGAGGATCCGCTCGCCGGCGGTGACGTCCCCGGCCAGCCCGGGGTAGGTGGTGCCGCAGCCGTTCTGGTCTCCCCCGACGCCGTTGTCGGTGGAGATGGTGAACTCGTCGCCGCGTTCGAGAAGTACCGGACCCTCCGTGAAGGTCCCGAGGCGGATCTTCGGGCCTTGAAGGTCGACGAGCACGCCGACGCTGCGGCCCGTCTCGTCCGCGGCCTTGCGGACCCGGCGGTAGCGCTCCTCGTGCTCGATGTGGGAGCCGTGGCTCAGATTCAGTCGGGCGATGTCCATCCCGGCGTCGACCAGGGACTTGATCTGGTCGTAGGTGTCGGTGGCGGGCCCGAGGGTACAGACGATTTTTGCTCGGCGCATACTGCTGAGAGTAGGCATTACCGGCGCGTAACGACGATGCGGGTCCGGACAACAGGATGGCCGTTGCCGTAAGGAGAGTTGAACAATCTGACACAACGTCGGACCGGTGTGCGAGAGGTCCCCCGGAGTCGTCCGCGCCCGTCGCCCGATGCGATTCCGTGAAGGTGTGTTCACCCCTGGTTCACCGTCACTTCCGCCATCGCTCGCGGTGCGGCGGGACGCTCGTCACCCCGGTGCGATGCCGGGGTCCGGAAGTGGTTCCGACGAGGGGGAAGCGTCCGGCATGAAACGCGGTGTGGTCGGGGTCCTGGTGCTGCTGCTGATGGCCGGCGGCGTGGTGTGGTGGCTGGTGAAACCGGGGGGCGGGGATACCGGCGGCACGACCGGCGGCACGACCGGGCAGCCGAATCCCACGAAGGTCGTGAAGGTCACCGGCACGGTCGGCTCCGAGAAGAAAGCGTTCTTCGAGGACCCCAAGGTCAAGGAGGAACTGCGCCGGCAGGGGCTGGAGGTGAGCGCCCAGAGCGCCGGCTCCTGGCAGATGAACGACGTCAAGGACGACGCCGCGACCGACTTCGCCTTCCCGGCCAGCCTGCCGCCGGCCGAGGCGATCCAGAAGGCGCGCGGCATCACCGCCACGCCGGTCCGGCCGTTCTACTCGCCGCTGGTCGTGCTCGCCTACAAGGACACGGCCGAGATCCTCAGGAACAACGGCCTGGCGGCGCGCACCGATGCCAAGGTCTGGACGCTCACGACGGACAAGTTCATCGGCGCGCTCATGGAGGGCCGCACGTGGGAGCAGCTCGCCCCGCAGAACAGGCCCTCGGAGCTTGCGGGGAAGATCTATCTGACCACCACCGATCCGGACACGTCCTCGTCCGGCGCGCTCTACATCGCGATGGCGTCCTACCTGCTGAACAACAAGGAGGCGGTGCAGGAC
The DNA here is from genome assembly GCF_040302725.1 of Kitasatospora sp. NPDC097605. Taxonomy (NCBI): domain Bacteria; kingdom Bacillati; phylum Actinomycetota; class Actinomycetes; order Kitasatosporales; family Streptomycetaceae; genus Kitasatospora; species Kitasatospora sp. NPDC097605. The sequence continues at coordinate 124,960 of NZ_JBEOSF010000009.1, forward strand.
GAGGCCACCGCCAAGCGGATCGGCACCAACCTGCATGAGCCGTTCAACCGGCAGGGCGGGATGCAGACCTCCACCGACCAGCCGTTCACGGACTTCACCTCCGGCACCGGCCGCCCGCTGGTGCTCGCCTACGAGTCCCAGGTGCTCGAACTGGCCGCCGGCGGCAACATGCCGGACAACATGGTGCTGCTCTACCCGGACACCGCGGTCATCTCCGACCATTCGCTCGTCGCGTTCACCGACAACGGGAAGAAGCTCGCCGACGTCCTCATGAAGGACGACAAGCTCCGTCAACTGGCGGTCGACCACGGCTTCCGGCCCGCCGCGCCGGCGTCGGGCGAATCCCCGTTCAAGGCGCACGTGGCCACGCTGAACACCCCCAGGAACGCCTTCGCGTTCGACCCCGATGTCAGCCACCTGCCGCTGGTCACGCTGCCCCGGCAGGAGATCCTGCTCAGCCTGATCAAGGCCACGAAGTGACGGGAACCATGGCACGCACATTCAACGGAAGGGCGAGGATGAGGAAGAGCGGTGCCCGGCACCTGGCCGTCGGACTGGCGCTGTTGGCGGCCACGGCGACGGCGTGCACGTCCTCGCCCGCCCCGGGCCCGCAGCCGAGCGGCCCGGCCTCGGGGAGCGCGCAGACCACGGTCGGCGCGCCGCCCGCGCCCACCGGGCAGCCGGGGGTGCTGCGGATCCTCGCCGGCAGCGAACTCCAGGACATGGTGCCCGTGCTGGAGGAGGCGCAGAAGGCCACCGGGGTGACCGTGCAGTTCTCCTGGACGGGGTCGCTGGACGGCGCGGACGCGGTGGCCGGGGGCAACGCCGACGGCAAGTACGACGCCATCTGGTTCCCGTCGAACCAGTACCTGCGCCTGTACGACAAGAGCAAGGAGAAGCTGCTCTCCGAGACGCCGATCATGGCCTCGCCGGTGGCTTTCGGGATCCGCACCTCGGTGCTCAACGACCTGTCGTGGGGCGACGGTTCGAAGGTGACCTGGGGCAACCTGGCGGAGGCGGCGTCGGCCGGCAAGCTGTCCTACGGCATGGCGGACCCGTCCCGCTCGAACTCGGGCTTCTCGGCGCTGGTCGCGGTGGCCTCGGCGTTCTCCGGGGCCGGCTCGGCGCTGACCGACGCGGACGTGCAGAAGGCGGCGCCGCAGCTCAAGCAGTTCTTCACCGGGCAGAAGCTGACCTCGGGTTCGTCCGGCTGGCTGGCGCAGGCGTACACCCGGACGGAGCAGGGCTCGATCGGGGCGCTGGTGAACTACGAGTCGGTGCTGCTGTCGCTGGACAAGACGCTGCCGGCCGACCAGCGGCTCACCGTGGTCCGTCCGACCGACGGTGTGATCTCCTCGAACTATCCGCTGACCCTGCTGAGTTCGACCCCGCAGCGGGAGCGCGACTCGTTCCAGCGGCTGACCTCCTACCTGCTGCAGCCGGAGGTGCAGAAGCGGATCTCGGACCTGACGCTGCGCCGTCCGATCGTGCCGGGCGTGGCGCCGGCGACCGGGCTGCCGACGGACCGGGTGCACGAGTTGCCGTTCCCGGGCACCAAGGCGGTGGCGGACGGGCTGCTGTCGGCGTACCAGAACGAGCTGCGCCGCCCCTCGCGGACGGTGTACGTGCTGGACACCTCGGGTTCGATGGCCGGGCAGCGGCTGGCCTCGCTGAAGTCGGCGATGGGCCGGCTGACCGGCTCGGACGACACCCGGGGGACGCGGCGGTTCCGGGACCGCGAGGAGGTCACGCTGATATCGTTCGCCTCCAAGGTGAAGTCCAGGAAGACCCACTCGGTGCCACCGGGCGGCGCCGCCCAGCAGGAGCTGGCGGCGATCAACGGGGACGTCCAGGCGCTGTCGGCGGACGGCGGGACGGCGGTCTACTCGTCGCTGGAGGAGGCCTACCGGGTGATCCAGCAGCAGCAGTCGGCGACGAAGGACGACCGCTTCACGTCGATCGTGCTGATGACGGACGGGGAGAGCAACGAGGGGGCGACGGACCAGGACTTCCGGGCCTTCTACGGCGGGCTCCCGGCGGCGCAGAAGTCGGTTCCGGTCTTCCCGATCCTGTTCGGTGACGCGGCGAAGGGGCAGTTGCAGGGCATCGCGGACCTGACCGGGGGCAAGCTGTTCGACGGGACGGGCTCGCTGGACGGGGCGTTCGAGGAGATCCGTGGCTACCAGTGATGGTGGCGGCGGGAGTGCCGGGCGGGGCGACCGGGCCTGGGCCTATCTGACGTCCACCCGCCACCTCGTGGCGGGCGGGTCGAGCGTGGTCGTCGGGGTCGGGACCTTCCTGCTGCAGGCTCCGACGGCGCTGCCGCCGCTGCTCGCGGTGGGCTCGTACATCGCGACGGTGACCCTGTGGCCGCAGCGGCCCCGGGACGAGGACCCGCCGGACCCGCAGGAGCCGCCGGGGCCGCCGGGGCCGCCGGGGCCGGACCCGGTACCCGGCCCTCCCGGGTCGCCGTCCGCGCGGATCGGTTTCAACCCGTTGCCCCCGCCGGCGCACGGGCGCACGGGTTTGGGTCCTGCCCGGGCCGGGGCGGCCGGGCCGCCGAGGCCGCCGGCCGCGCCGGAGGGGGCACCGGCCGCCGCCGCGCCGCGGTTGTGGCCGCGGTTGGAGGAGTTGGCTGCCTTCGTCGGTTCGGCGCCGCTGCCGCCGTCGTCGAACGTGCCGGGCCTGCTGGTGCGGCTGCGCACGGCGGGCCCGGGGCCGACCACGGAGCCGATCGTCCACCGTCGTCTGCCGCTGGCGGTGGACGGCTACCTGCGGGCGCTCACCTGGCAGCCGTGGGTGCCGGACGGGGCGGACCCGGCGGCCGAACTGGCCCGGGCGGTGGACGAGATGGCGGCGCTGGTGCCGGCGTCCTGAGCTCCTGAGCTCCTGACCCCCTGGCCTCCTCCTGGCCTCCTCCTGGCCTCCTGACCGACGCGTGCGACGACGCGGCCGGCCCCCGTCCGAGCGGACCGGGGCCGGCCGCGTCAGCCGTCCAGGGCGCCGGCGAGTTCGACCCGGCGGCGCACGCCCAGCTTGCGGAAGCTGTTGGTGAGGTGGGTCTCCACCGTACGGACCGCGAGGTGGAGCATGGCGGCGATCTCGGCGTTGGAGTGTCCGGCCGCGGCGAGGCGGCAGATGCGCCGTTCGCTGTCGGTGAGGGCCTCCGCGCCGGCGTGGTCGGCGCGGCCGATGCGGGCTCCGGAGTCGCGCAGCGCCTCCAGGGCGGCCGCCCGGTGGCGGACGGCGCCGAGGCGTTCGGCGCGGCCGGCGGCGTCGCGCAGGGCGCGGCGGGCGGCTCCGCGCCGTCCGCCGTCGCCGAGCAGGCGGCCGTAGGTGATCAGGGCGGGGATGAGTTCGGTGTCGATCTCGGCGGTGCGCAGCAGGTCGACGGCTTCGGCGGCGAGGTCGAGGCCGTGGCGTCCGCCGGTGGCGGCGGCGAGGGCTCGCAGGGCGCGGCCGACGGTGCGGGGGGTGCCCCAGACGCGGGCGAGGCGCAGTTCCTCCTCGGCGAGGGTGACGGCGGGGCCGGGTTCGCCGAGGCGGAGGTGGCATTCGGCGGCGGCGGAGCGCCAGGGGGTGACGATGGGGCTGCGGACCTGGCGTTCGCTCTGGCGGCGGCCGCATTCGAGGAGGTCGGCGAGGGCTTCGGCGGGTTCGCCGGAGGCGAGTCGGAGCAGGCCGCGGGCGTAGAGGTATTCGTTCCACTCCCAGGAGTCCTGGGCGCGGTCGGCGGCGACGGCGCGGGCGAGGCCGTGGGCCTGCCAGAGTCGGCCGGTCTCGATGAGGGCGAGGACGCTCTGGGCGACGAGGTGGGCGTTCTGTTGGCCGAGGAGTTCGGCGTAGCGGCCGGGGGCGGTCTCGTCGGGGGTGGGGGCGGCGGCGGTCCACCAGGAGGGGCCGATGGCGGTGTCGGGGTGGCCGGGGGCTCCCCAGGTGCGCGTGCGGGGCGGTCCGGGTGGTCCCCAGGGGGTGGCCGGGGTGGTGGCCGGGGTGGTGGGGGCGGTGAGGCCGTAGTCGTCGAGCAGGGCCTGGTACTGGCCGCGCATGATCCTGGTTTCGGCGCGGACGCTGAGCAGGCATTGGTAGCCGGGTTCGAGGGGGCCGCCGCGGTAGTCGGCGAAGCCTCGGGCGACGATCTCGTCGGCCTGGTCGAGGAGGTCGGCCCATTGGGAGAGGGTGGCGAGGGAGACGAGCAGGTAGGAGCGGCAGAGCGGGTCGACGGGTGCGGTGTCGAGTTCGCGGATGCGTTCGACGACCTCGGTGGCGGAGAGCAGGCCGCTGGTGGCGTCGAATTCGGTGAGGAGGGAGAAGGCGGGCGGGGCGAGGCGCTGGGGGGTGCGGGTGGCGAGGCGTTGGACGCCTTCGACGACCTGGAGCCAGCTGCGGCCGTCGTGGGCGGCGATCTGGGCGGTGGCGGCCTGGACGGCGTGCAGGACGTCCTCCTGGTCGACGAAGCGGTGGGCGAGTTCGTCCATGAGTTCGAGGGCGGCGGCGGTGTCGCCGCGGGTGGCGAGGACGGCGCCGAGGGTGTTGGCGGCGCGGAAGACGCCTTCGTCGGACTGCTGGAGGTGGACGGCTTCGGCGAGGTGGCGCAGGCCGACGGTGCGTTCGGCGGGGCCGAGGGTGACTTCGAGGCTGCCGAGTTCGGTGAGCAGCAGTCCGCGCTGGCGGTCGCCGAGGGGTTCGGCGAGGAGGCGGCGCAGCAGGGCGGCGGCGTCGGCGGGGTGGTCGTTCTCGGCGGCCTTGCGGGCGGCGCGGCGCAGGGTGTCGGAGGCCCAGCGGGGGGTGGGGGCGGGGGTGAGCAGGAGGTGGCCGGCGACGGTCTCGTCGGGGGCGCCGGTGCGGTGGAGGTGTTCGGCGGCGGCGAGGTGGACTTCGGCGCGGTGGCCGGGGGTGTGGCCGGTGAGGACGGCGTCGGCGAGCAGGGGGTGGGCGAAACGGGGCCAGTGGCCGGGGCCGGGGGTGTCGAGGTGCTGGTGGAGGGTGAGGTGGGCGAGCCAGCCGGCGAGTCGGCCGGGGTCGGTGGCGGTGAGTTCGGCCAGCAGGGGGACGGGGTCGAGGGGCGGGGTGCCGGGGGTGGGGACGGTGTCGGCGGCGGGGTGTTCGCGCATCCGGGCGAGGACGCGGGCGGCGGTGACGGCGTGGTCGCCGGCGCCGCGCAGCCAGGCGTCGACGGCTTCGGTGAAGGCGCCGCCGGGCAGGGCGCCGCAGTGTTCGGGCAGGGCGGCGGGCAGCGTGCGGGGCGGGGTGCCGGCGGCGGCGACGTCGGCGAGCAGTGCGGTGAGCAGCAGTGGGTTGCCGCCGCTGGCGCGGGCGCAGTCGGCGGCGAGGCCGGGGGGTGTGTCGGGTCCGAGGTGCTGCCGGGCGGTCCGGACGGCGGCGGGGGTGCCGAGCGGGGCGAGTCGCAGGGTGGTGGCGAGGTCGGGGGTGAGGTCGCGGGTGAAGTGGCCGGGCGGGGTGTCGAGGGTGGCCTGGCGGTGCTCGGTGGCGATGAGCAGGGCGGGCAGCCGGTCGATGCGGCGGGCGACCTGGCGCAGCCAGCGGCGGGAGGGTTCGTCGGCGAGGTGGATGTCGTCGACGGCGAGCAGCAGGGGGTGGTGGGTGCCGTGCAGGCGGAGCAGGGACCAGAGGGTGGCTTCGGCGGTGTCCGGGTCGCCGGCGCCGCTGTCGGGGGCGGGGCGGGCGGGCGGCACGGTGCCCCGGGTGGCCTTGGCGTAGGGGCCGGAGGGGGTGGGGCCGGTGTCGAAGAGTTGGCGGGCGGCCGCGTAGGGGGTGGTGCTCTCCTCGGTGGAGCAGCGGGCGCGCAGCACGGTGGTGCCGTCCTCGGCGGCGCGGTGGGCGGCCTCGGCGAGCAGCGCGGTGCGGCCGGTGCCGGTGGCGCCGGTGATCAGCAGGACGTGTCCGGTGCCCCGGCGGGCGGCGCCGGCCCGGTCGGCGATCTGCCGTAGCTGCGGTTCGCGTTCCGCGAGGTGGGTGGACGTCGTGGTGATCATCCCCGGTTTCCCTTCTTTCCCCTTCTGCCCTTCCCGGCCACCCATCGGTGTCCGAAGGGGCAGTGTCCGCCGTTGTACCGGGAAATCGGCTTGACGTGCTAACCACGTGTTACCGGTGAGTCCGGTTCTCGCCGTGGTGTGAGGGACCGGTGTGGGCCCGGGTGGCCCGGTGGAACGGCCCGGTGGGGCGAGGTCCGATCGTCGCACGGGCAGGTCAGCCGCCCTTGTGACCACCTGGGGTACCTGGGACGTTGCCCCCGTCGATCGGCGGGGACTGCCCGGCGGGCCCGATCTCGTGGTGGACCACGATGGCCGGGAGCCTGCCCGGGCGGGAAGCATGGTGGGAGTTTCCGGGGCACGGGCAGCGCTCCCGGATCGCCGTCGAAACGGCCGGCCGTCCCGGGTGGGGCGCAAACGCCCTGAGGTTCGGGGTCCGCCGGGTGGCCGGGCCGGCTTCTCCAGGAGGGGGCCAGATTTGACTGTTCTGCACACCGAGTACGACCGCCGTGGTACGGCGGTAAGGGCTTCGGCGTCCACCGCTCGAACGGTGGCTCCGCAGCGCACGGCGGCCCGCGCGGTCGCCGTGGCGGGGTCCGCGTCGGGCACGGCCGCGGTGGCGGCCGTCCGTCCTCAGGCGTCCGCCGCCGGGGCGGTCCGCGGTACGGCGGGGGCGGCCCGGCCGGTCGCCGCCGCCGCCGCCCGTACCTCGACGGTGCCGGTCGCCGTCCAGGCCGCCGATCCGCTTTCCCGGGCGGGTGCGGAGGCGCAGCTGCGCCGTTTCCCGGGGCTGGCGGTGGTGGACCCGACGGGTGCGGCCACGCCGGGCACGGTCACGGTGCTGGTCGCCGAGTCGGCCGACGCGGCCGCGACGGCGGCGCTGCGCCGCCTGGTGCGCGGGGCCGGGCAGCGGGTGGTGCTGGTGGTCGAGCGGCTGCGCGAGACCGAGTTGATGGAGGCCGTCGAGTGCGGGGTGGCGGCCATCCTGTGGCGCCGGGAGGCGACGCCGGAGCGGCTGGGCCGGGCGGTGCTGGCCGCGGCCCGGGGCGACGGTGACCTGCCGGCGGACCTGCAGGGGCGGTTGATCGCCCAGGTGGGCCGCTTGCAGCGGTCCGTGCAGGGGATGCCGGGGCAGGCTCCGGCGGGCCTGTCGGAGCGGGAGTCGGATGTGCTGCGGCTGGTCGCGGAGGGGTGGGACACCGGGGAGATCGCGGCCCGGCTGTCGTACTCGGAGCGGACCGTCAAGAACGTGCTGCACGGTCTGACCACCCGTCTCCAGCTGCGCAACCGGGCGCACGCGGTCGCCCACGCGGTCCGTGAGGGGTACATCTAGAGCCGGTCGGATCCGGTACAGGGCGGGCAGGTGCGGAGGTACAGCACCTGCCCGCCCGCGTCATGAACGAGTCGCCAAGATCTCACTTGCTGGACAGGTTCGGGGGCTGTCCTTCGGGGTGACGGCACGGCACACTTCTACGCGCGTACTTCTACGCGCGTCGCCGAGCCCCGCTCCGCAGTCCCCACGGGAGAGTCGTCCAATGTCCCTGAACCGCCGTGACTTCGTCACCCGGTCCGCCGCCACCGCCGCCGGCGCCGCCCTCGCGAGCGGCGCCGCCTTCGCCGCCGCCACCCCCGCCGCGGCGGCCGGACCGGACGAGGCCCGCGCCAAGGGGCGCACCAAGCGCCAGGCCTTCACCGTGATGGGCACCACCGACCTGCACGGCCGGGTGCTCAACTGGGACTACTTCACCGACGCGGTCTACGCCGACAAGGCGCACAACGAGGTCGGCCTCGCCAAGATCTCCACGCTGGCCAAGCAGGTGCGCGAGGAGAAGGGCTGGGACCGCTGCCTGCTCATCGACGCCGGTGACACCATCCAGGGCACCCAGCTGACGTACTACTACGCCCGGGTCGAGCCGATCGCCACCGACGCCGACACCGCGCCCGAGCACCCGATGGCGCTCGCCATGAACACCATGGAGTACACCGCCGCCGCGCTCGGCAACCACGAGTTCAACTACGGCATCGACACCCTGCGCGCCTACGAGGAGCAGCTGGACTTCCCGCTGCTGGGCGCCAACGCGCTGCACGCCCGCAACGACAAGCCGGCCTTCCCGCCGTACGTGATCCGCAAGCTGAAGCTGGGAACCGGCCCGGCGCTGAAGGTCGGCATCGTCGGCCTGACCAACCCGGGCATCGCGATCTGGGACAAGGCCAACGTGGCCGGCAGGATGACCTTCCCGGGCATCGTCGAGACCGCGAAGGCCTGGGTGCCCAAGGTCAAGGCCGCCGGCGCGGACGTCGTCGTGGTCGCCTGCCACTCCGGCATGGACGAGGCCACCTCCTACGGCGACCAGCTGCCCTGGCCGGAGAACGCCTCGGTGGCGCTGGCCGAGCAGGTGCCGGGCATCGACGCCGTCCTGGTGGGCCACGCGCACAAGGAGATCGCGCAGCGCCTGGTCGTCAACAAGGAGACCGGCAGGACCGTCGTGCTCTCCGAGCCGCTGATGTGGGGCCAGCGCCTGAGCTGCTTCGACTTCGAGGTCGAGTTCGACAAGGGCGCGTGGAAGGTCGTCTCGCTCTCCTCCCGGGTGCTGAACTCCAACACCGTCGCGGAGGACCCGGAGATCGTCGACCTGATGACCGAGCAGCACAAGAAGGTCGTCGCCTACGTCAACCAGGTGATCGGCACCGCCAGGATCGAGCTGTCCATCGCGGACGCGCCGTTCAAGGACACCCCGATCATCGACCTCATCGGCAAGGTGCAGGCCGATGTGGTCCGCGCCGCGCTGGCCGGCGGCCAGTACGCCGGGCTGCCGGTGCTCGCCCAGGCCGCGCCGTTCAACCGCACCGCGAGGATCCCGTCCGGCCAGGTCAAGCTGCGCGACGCGGCCGGCCTGTACATCTACGAGAACACCCTGGAGGCCCGCCTCCTGACGGGCGCCCAGATCAAGGACTACCTGGAGTTCTCGGCGAAGTACTACACCCAGCTCGCCCCGGGCGCGCCGGTCGACCGGGCCACCCTGACCAACGCGCAGAACACCCCGGACTACAACTACGACGCGGTGTACGGCGTCTCGTACGACATCGACATCGCCCAGCCGGTCGGCTCGCGGATCGTCGGCCTCTCCTTCGAGGGCAGGCCGATCGACCCGACCGCCCGGTTCGTCCTCGCGGTCAACAACTACCGCGCCAACGGCGGCGGCAACTTCCCGCACGTCGCGGCGGCCCAGCTGCTGTGGGCCAACTCGGACGAGATCCGCAACGCGATGATCGCCTGGGTGAAGGAGAAGGGCGTCATCGACCCGGCGGACTTCTTCACCGAGTCCTGGCGCCTGGTCCGGGCCGGCCAGCCGGTCTTCTGACCCCCGGCGCCGCCGCGCCACCCGCAGGAACAGCCCCGGACGCCCGGGGCTGTTCCCTTCCGCATCCGGCCCCGGTTGGCCTGGGCCGGTGCGGACCACCGCCTGCTGGCCCCTGGAGGCCCCGCCCCCGGACGACGTGCCGGCCGAGTTCCGCGAGCCCTGCGCCCGCATCGGCCGTGACCTGCGGCGCCTGCCCGCCGGCGCCCGGCTCCCGGACGGCCTGCGCTGGGAGCTCTCGGAGGACCACTGCACCGGGTTCCTGCTCGGGCTGGGCGGCGCCCGGGGCCGCTGTTCGCCCACGACACCGACCCGTACCTGCCGCCCGGGCCGCTCACCGCGTACGTGGCCGAGCAGGTGCAGGACCACCTGGCCGGCCATGAGTTCGTCCAGTGGCCGGCCTGCCCCGGCCACTCCCACCCGCTGGTGCCGGCCGCGGACGGCGCCGACGCCGTCTGGCGGTGCCGGACCTCCCGGCGCCCGCTGTTCCGCATCGGCGACCTGCCCGCGGGCCCCTGAGCGCTACTCCGCCAGGCGGGCCAGCTCCTCCATCGCCCCGCGCTCGGTCCGGGCCAGCTCCTCCAGCAGGCGGCCGGCCCGCTCCAGCGGCGCCCGGTCGACGGACTCCCCCGCCGCGGCGACGAGCCGGGCCACCTCGGTCCAGCCCGCCGCGGCCTCGGCGTAGCGGTCGCGGGCGGTGCGCACCCGGGGGTCGCCGAGCAGGTCGGCGCACTCACCGAGGAAGTCCCGGTAGAGGTTGCGGAACAGCGCGCCGCCGGTGCCGGCCAGCTCCATCAGCCGGGCGGCCTGGGGCAGTTGGCGATCCGGCCGCTCGGCGCGGGCCAGCCAGCCCGGCACCGCGGCGGCGGCCCTGGCGATGCCGCGGTGGCCGAGGTTGGCGATCGGCGGGTGCAGGAAGGCCGCCGCGCACGCCGCCATCGCGGGCACCACCAGGGTGCGCGGGTCGGGGAGTTCGCCGCGCCTGGCGAGCGTGAAAGAGCGGTTGCGGGCGGTCATCGGGCCGCGTTCGGCGCGCGCCGCCGCGAGCGAGGCCAGGCTGGTGGTCACCGCGCCGCCCTGCTGCGCGGTGTCCACCAGACGGGCGTTCTCGGTGTCGTAGCCCTCCATCGCGACCACATGGCCGCCGAAGTGCGTCCTGGAGGTGAAGTACTCCAGGTGGTAGCTGTCGAGCTGGAGCCCGACCGGGCGCCCGGCGTCCAGTGCGCCGGCCACGTTCTGCCAGGCCCGGCGGGCGGAGCCGGTCTCCCGGACGTCCAGGTCCAGCCCGAGCCGGGCGGCCAGCGCGCGGGTCAGCTCGAAGGGCTTGACCCGGCCGCCGAGGAACGGGAAGTCCATGCCCTTGGCGTCCCAGTAGATGAACGACAGCCCCGCCCCGAGCCCGAACAGCATCGGTTCGGACAGCTCGACGCCCTCGTGGCGCAGCAGCACGCCCAGCGCCGTCGTCTCGCAGTGCTTCCCACCGCGCGGCTGCGTCATGCCGCCTCCTCCGTCCGTTCCTCGACCCGGACCACCAGCCGGGTCGTCCACTCCTCCGCCGGGGCTTCCCCCGGTCCGACCAGGTACGCCTCCCGCACCGGCGCCAGCGGCCGCAGCCCGCGCTCGTGCACGGCGGCCAGCAACGCGTGGTAGGCGAGCGGAAGTTGGGCGTAGGGGCCGTGGTGCACGGTCTCCACCGCCGGCCCGCCGGGCAGCACCTCGCGCTCCAGGCCGTCGGGCAGCGCGTCCGCCCCGCCCGCCCCGCCCGTTTCGCCCGTCCCGTCCGGGCCCGTCGTCTCGGCGCCGACCGCGATCCGCATGCCCTCGGCGAGGTCCAGCGGGAACAGCCCCCACAGCGGGGGCCGCCAGGGCGTGCCGTCCAGGCCCGCCAGCAGCCGGCCGACGCACCCGCCGATCCGCTCCGCCAGCTCGCCCGGTCCGGCCACCGCCCGCACGACGGCGAGCCGGCGCTCCGGCTCCCGCCCGAGGGTGATCTCGTACCCGGGCAGTCCGCCGCCGTCCGCGAGGCGCTCCAGCAGCTCCAGCCGGGCGCGGTCGCGGGTGATCCGCTCGGCGACCCGGTCGCGTTCGGCGCGCAGCAGGCGGGCCCGCTCCGGCTCGGCGGCCGCCAGGGTCGCGCCGATCACCGCGAGCGGTACGTCGAGTTCGCGCAGCAGGGCGACGGTGAGCGCGTCGCGGGCCTGCCCGGGGGCGTAGTAGCGGTAGCCGGTGGCGGGGTCGACCCGGTCCGGGCGCAGCAGGCCGGTGTCGTCGTAGTGGCGGAGCTGTTTGACGCTCAGCCGGCAGAGGCGGGCGAAGCGCCCGATGGTGAGGTGGTCGTCCCGTGGGACGTCGTCTGGGTCTCGCACGGCCCCATCGTGGACCCTCCCTCCGTGGGAGGGTCCACTCGGCGCCTCCCCCGGCCGGGGCGGCCGGTCGGCGAGACGCTGGGACATCTTCCCGAGACAGCGGGATATTCAGCCGCGCGCCGGGCCTGCCTACCGTTGATCACGTCACCGAGAGCACGGCCAGTCGAGAAGTTCGAGAAGTCGAGAAGTCGAGAAGGAGCAGTCCCATGCGCGCAGTCACCCAGCGGTCCTTCGGCGGTCCCGAGGTCCTGGAGGTCGTCGAGGCCGAGCGGCCCGCCCCGCTCGGCGGCGAGGTGCTGGTCCGCGTCCACGCCAGCGGCGTCAACCCGGTGGACGCGGCGGTCCGTTCGGGCGTGTACCCGCTGCTCGGCGAGCCGCCGTTCGGGGTCGGCTGGGACATCTCCGGCGTGGTCGAGCAGGCCGGTCCGGGCGCCCGGTTCAAGGCCGGCGACGAGGTGTTCGGGATGCCGTTCTTCCCGCGCGCCGCCACCGGCTACGCCGAGTACGTGGCGGTGCCCTCCCGCCAGGTGGCCCGCAAGCCCGCCTCGCTGGACCATGTGGGGGCCGCCGCGCTGCCGTTGGCCGCGCTGACCGCCTGGCAGGGCCTGGTGGACGCGGCGGGGCTGGCCGAGGGGCAACGGGTGCTGATCCACCGGGCGGCGGGCGGCGTCGGCCACCTCGCCGTGCAGATCGCCAAGGCGCGCGGCGCGCACGTGGTCGCCCTGGCGAGCGCGCCGAAGCACGACTTCGTGCGCTCGCTGGGCGCCGACGAGGTGCTGGACTACCGCGAGGAGGGCTTCCTGGGGCGGGTCGGCCGGGTGGACGTGGTGTTCGACTCCTCCTCGCAGGGCACCGCCTCGCTGGAGGTGCTGGCGGCGGGCGGCGTGCTGGTCTCGATCATGGAGCACTGGAACACCGGGCTGGCCGCCGAGGTCGAGGCCGCCGGGCGCCGGTTCGCGGGGGTCTCGGTGGAGCCGGACTACGCCTCGCTGGAGGCGATCGCCCGGCTGGTCGACGAGGGCCGGATCCGTCCGCACGTCGCCGAGACCTTCCCGCTGGAGGAGGCCGGCAAGGCACACGAGCTGATCGCCACCGGCCGCACCCAGGGCAAGATCGTGCTGACCGTCGGCTGAGTTCCGTAGGGTTCTCGGGGACGGCACGGCGACCGGGGAGGGCATGTGGACATCCTGACCGAGGCACTGAGCTCGATGCGCACGGGGCAGCCCGCCTCCGTCCGCACCGAGGGGCGGGCCCCGTGGGGGCTGCGGCTGCCCCCGGTCGTCGGCGCCGGCTTCCACGTGGTGCTGTACGGGACGTGCTGGCTGGTGCCGCTGGAGGAGGGGAACGCGCCGATCGCGCTCAGCCCGGGGGACGTGGTGTTCCTGCGCGACGGGCGCGGCCACATCCTCGCCGACCAGCCGGGCACCCCGGCCGTGTACGATCGCGCCTCGCAGTTCCGGCCGTCGCTGCCGATCGGCACCCTCAGCATCGGCGGCGAGGGGCCGCGCACCAGCCTGCTGTGCGGCAACTACCACCTCGACCAGGCGCGCCCGCACCCGCTGGTGCGGCAGCTGCCGGCGATCGTCCACCTGCAGACCCGGCACGGCCGGCACCCGGAGCTGAGCGCGGCCGTCCAGCTGCTCGGCGCCGAGCTGGAGAACCCCCGGATCGGTTCGACCGGCATCGTCCCGGCGCTGATCGACTCGCTGCTGCTGTACATCCTGCGGGCGTGGTTCGAGGAGCAGCCGCCCGCCACCGCGGCCGGCTGGGCGGCGGCGCTCGGCGACTCGGCGGTGGCCCCGGCGCTCACCGCGATCCACCAGGCGCCGTCGACGGCGTGGACGGTGGAGTCGCTCGCCGCCCGGGCCGGGCTCTCCCGGGCGGCGTTCGCGCGCCGCTTCACCTCGCTGGTGGGCGAGCCGCCGATGGCCTATCTGACCCGCTGGCGGATGACCACGGCGGCCCGGCTGCTGCGCGAGTCGGAGGCCCCGCTCACCACCGTCGCGGCGAAGACCGGCTACGGCTCGGAGTACGCCTTCGCGAAGGCGTTCAAGCGGGAGTTCGGCCTGGCGCCCGGCGGCTACCGCCGGGAGTCCCGGGCGGCCTGAGCCCCGCCCGGCTCACCCGCCGTCCCCGGCGCGCAGCAGTTCGCCCTTCCGGGCGTCCCCCGGCGGGGCGGAGGACTACCCCTCGGCGACCGCCTCGCGCACCGCCGGGGCGATCTCGTTCGCCCAGCGGCCGAGGGTGAGCGGGTCCGGGGAGCCGTGGTCGGCGGCGAAGAGGGTGAAGCCGGAGGCGCCGTGCTCCAGCACCGCGCCGGTCAGTTCGGCCACCCACTGGTCCACCGAGCCGCCGAGCCAGGTCCGTTCGCCGTCCCGGGTCGCGGCGAGCGGGCGGTCGGTGATCTCGCCGGGGAGGTTGTAGACGGTGCGGATCTCGCGCGGGTCGCGCCCGACGGCGGCGGCCGCCTCGTCGATGACCGGCCGCGAGGTGCGGTAGCGCTCGCTGAGCCAGTCCGCCGCGTGGCCGGGGATCCAGCCGTCGGCGACCCGGCCGGTGACGGCCAGCGACTTGCGGCCGTTGGAGCCCGTCCACACCGGCGGCGCGGCCACCGGGGCGGGCTCGATCCGCCGGACGCGGTAGTGCCGGCCCTCGTGGGTGACCGGCTCGCCGCCGCCGGACAGCCGCTTCACCAGGACGATCGCCTCCTCGAAGGCCTCCACCGCCTCGCCCGGGGTGAGCCGCTCCACGCCCAGGTCGGCGATCCGGTCCCAGAGCCCGCCGGCGCCCATGCCCAGCACCACCCGCCCGCCGGAGAGCGCGGACAGCGAGGTCACCGCCCGGGCCAGCAGCGGCGCGGGCCGGCTCGGCAGGTTGGTGACATTGGCGAAGCCGCTGATCCGCTCGGTGCGCCCGAGCAGGAACCCGAGCGCGGCGTACGCGTCCACCCGTCCGCCGAGGTAGGGGTGGTCGGACAGCGAGAAGTGGTCCAGCCCGTCCCGGTCGGCCTGCTGGACGACGCTCAACAGCTGCCCGGTGTCGGCGATATCGCCCGGCGCGCCGAATCCGAAGACGACGGTACGACTCATGTTCCCTTGCCCCCAAAGCAGAAAAGAGTTGCAGTTCGCGGCACGAACATATTAGTTCGCGCCACGAACTGCAACCCCTCGGGCTCGACGGCCGCTACCCCCCGAACACCGGGGGCACCTTGTTGTCCAGCACGACCCGCCCGAGCAGCCCGGCGAGCGCCTCCCGCTCCCCGGCGGAGAGCCCGGCCGGCAACTCGTCGATCCGCCGGCAGGTCTCCGCGTAGAACCGCCTCGCCAGCGCGAGCCCCTCCACCGTCAGCGCGACCCGTACCGACCGCGCGTCCTCCTCACAACTCTCGCGCCGGACCAGCCCGTTGCGCTCACTGCGGTCGACCAGCCCGGACAGGCTCGACTTGGCCAGCCGCAGCAGCCCCCCGAGCTCCCCCATCACGTACGACCGCCCCATCAGCACACACAGCAACTGCCCCTGCTGCGACGTCAGCCCGTGCTCACGCGCCGACTCGGCATAGACCGCGTCCACCAGGAACGCCGCCCGCACCAACGCCCCCACGACCCCGACCCCGTCACCCGCACTCGTGTCCACCCACCCACCCTACCGCCCCAATTCGCACCACGAACTACCGCCGGCAGGAATGTGCCGGCCCCCTCAGGGCTTCTCGGCGACGGCGGCCCAGATGCCGATCTGGGAGTCGGTGGGGTGCTCGGGAGTGTCGGGGCGCCAGAGGGGGGCGGTGACCAGGCCGGGGGCGGTGAGGGTGAGGCCGTCGAAGAAGCGCAGCACCTGCTCGCGGCTGCGCATGGTGAGCTGGGCGGAGGCGTTGCGGTAGACGGCGGGGCCGCGGCCGGCGTCGGCGGTCGGGGTGAAGTCGAGGGTGCCGTGCGACAGGACGAGGCGGCTGCCGGACGGCAGGGCGTCCACCAGGGTGCGCACGATGCCGTACGGGTCGTCCTGCTCGTCGATGAAGTGCAGGACGGCGACGAGCAGCAGCCCCACCGGCTCGCCGGCGTCCAGCACCCGGCGGACCTCGGGGACGGCCAGGATCGCGGCCGGGTCACGCAGGTCGGCCTGGACCACCGAGGTGCTCTCCGGGGTGGTGCCGCTCAGCAGGGCGCGGCCGTGCACCAGCACGATCGGGTCGTTGTCGAGGTAGACCACCCGGGCGTCGGGCCGCACGCCCTGCGCGACCTCGTGGGTGTTCCCGGCGCTGGGGATGCCGGTGCCGATGTCGATGAACCGCCGGATGCCCTCGCCGGCGAGGTGACGCACCGCGCGGCCGAGGAAGGCCCGGTTGGCGAGCGCGCTGAGCCGCACCATCGGGCTGATCGCGAGCACCCGCTCGGCGGCCTCGCGGTCGGCCGGGAAGTTGTCCTTGCCGCCGATGTAGTAGTCGTACATCCGGGCCGGGTGCGGGATCTCGGGACGCAGGTCGGCGGGCGGCCGCGCCTCGTCGTCCTCGCCGCCGACGAGCCACTCCCGGCCGATCTCCTGAAACCCGGTCACCCTTGCCACCCCTTCGGTCCGTTCCGGTCACACACGGTCGAACACAGTCCCCCGCGGTCCGACAGGCGCAGCATAGGGCAGCCCCGGCCGGCAACGGGAACCCGGCCGTCCCCTCCGGCGCGGGAGCGGACGGCCGGGGCGGGCCGGAGCCGTCAGAACGGGAAGCGGCTGCGCCCGTGCTGGATCGAGATCCACTTCACGGTGGTGAACGCGTCGACCGTGGAGTCGCCGTTCAGCCGGCCCACGCCCGAGTTCTTCTCGCCGCCGAAGGGCACCACCGGCTCGTCCGCGATGGTCCCGTCGTTGACGTGGATCATGCCGGTCTCGATCCGCTGCGCGACCCGCACACCGCGCTCCACGTCGGCCGTGTGCACGGCGCCGCTGAGCCCGAACGGCGTGTCGTTGGCGATCCGCACCGCCTCGTCCTCGCCGTCGAACGCCACCACCAGCACGACCGGCCCGAACAGCTCGTGCCGCAGGATCGGCGCGTCGGCCGGCAGGTCGCCGAGCACCACGGGCTCCATCAGGCTGCCGGTGGTCCGGCCGCGCAGCAGCGCGGTGGCGCCGGCGGCGACCGCCTGGTCGACCTGCGCGCCGAGGGCGTCCGCCTGGACGGGGTTGATCAGCGGGCCGATGTGGGTGGCGGGGTCCCGGGGGTCGCCGACCTTGAGGGTGGCGACCTTGGCGACGAACTTGCGGGTGAACTCCTCGGCCACCGAGCGGTCGACCAGCACCCGGTTGGCCGCCATGCAGACCTGGCCCTGGTGCACGAAGCGGCTGAACACGGCCGCGTCCACCGCGTAGTCGAGGTCGGCGTCGTCCAGCACGATCAGCGCGCTGTTGCCGCCGAGCTCCAGCACGGTCCGCTTGAAGTGCGAGGCGGCGACGGTCGCGACGTGCCGGCCGACCTTGTCGGAGCCGGTGAAGGAGATCACCTTGGGGACCGGGTGCTCGATGAACGCGTCGCCGATCTCGGCGATGTCGGTGACCACGACGTTCAGCAGGCCGGCCGGCAGGCCCGCCTCCTCGAAGATCTTGGCGATCAGGGTGCCGCCGATCACCGGGGTCTCCTGGTGCGGCTTGAGCACCACGCCGTTGCCGAGCGCCAGCGCCGGGGCGACCGCCTTCATCGACAGGAACAGCGGGAAGTTGAACGGGCTGATCACCCCGACGACGCCGACCGGCAGCCGGTAGAGCCGGTTCTCCTTGCCGTCCACCGGGGAGGGCAGCAGCCGGCCCTCGGCGCGCAGCGACAGCTGCATCGCCTCACGCAGCATGTCCTTGGTGAGCGAGAGCTCGAACCAGGCCTTGACGGCGGTGCCGCCGAGCTCGGTCATGATGTCCCGGGTGATCTCCTGCTCGCGGTCCTCCAGGATGCGCAGCGCGCGCTCGAAGACCAGCCGGCGGGTGTAGGGGTTGGTCGCCGCCCACTCCTTCTGCGCCAGCGCCGCGGCCCGGTAGGCCTGGTCGACCTCCTCGACGGTGGCGACGGTGATCGCGGCGATCTTGTCACCGGTGTAGGGATCGACGTCGACGATGTCCCAGGAGCCGCTGCCCTCGCGCCACTCACCGTCGATGTACTGCAGCGCCAACTCGGAAAGGTACGACATCCGATCCCTCTCATGCCTACGGGGACGCACGAACAACGTTCGCGGTCGTTCGCGACCAGATCTGATCGGGGCTCATCGTACTTATCCGTCAGAGCTCTTGGCGTACGGAGCGAAGAAGTTCTCGTGTCCGCTCGGGGGAGAGGCTGTCCGCCACCAGACCGTCCATGGCGCCCGCGTACTCGGCGACCTCGGCCGGCTTGTCCAGGTACAGGGCGGTGGTGAACTGCTCCAGGTACACGATGTCCGGCAGTTCCCGCTCGTCGAAGGCCAGCACCGAGAACGCCCCGCCCTCGGCGCGCAGTCCGCCGAAGCCCAGTGGCATCACCTGCAGTTCGACGTTCGGCAGTTCGGTCAGCTCCAGCAGCCGGTCGACCTGCGCCCGCATCAGCTCCGGCCCGCCCCAGGGCCGGCGCAGCACGGCCTCGTCCAGCACCGCCACCAGCCGCGGCGCCCGCTCGGCGGTCAGCACCTCCTGGCGCTTGAGCCGCACCTCCACCCGCCGCTCGATCTCGGCCGGCTCGGTGACGTGCCCGCCGTGGGTGATCACCGACCGCGCGTAGTCGGCGGTCTGCAGCAGCCCGTGGACGAACTGCACCTCGTAGCTGCGGATCTCGGTGGCGGCCTCCTCCAGGCCCAGGTAGTTCTGGAACCAGCCCGGCAGGACGTCCCCGTAGCCGTGCCACCAGGACGTCGCGTTGGCCGCCCGCACCAGCCCCAGCACCGAGGCCCGCTCCGGCTCGGCGTCGACCCCGTACAGCGTCAGCAGGTCGGCGACGTCGCGCTCCTTGAAGCCGACCCGGCCGAGTTCCATCCGGCTGATCTTCGACTCGGAGGCCCGGATCGAGTAGCCGGCCTCCTCCCGGCTGACCCCGCGGGCCTCCCGGAGCCTTCGCAGTTGCGACCCCAGTAGCAGACGCCGCACCGTGGCACCACCACCCGCCTGAGTCGCACCCATCGCCTCAACCCTCCGCACCTCGCGCAGCCCCCCGGCCGTCGGCCGCAGTCTTCCATCAGGGACCGACAAACAACAGTCCTCGGAACACCCTCGACGGAGCCGCCGTCCACCGCCGTGACCGCCCGGACGACCACCGTCCGGATACGCGCGGTAGCCGACCCGTAGCTCCCCGGAACGCACTCTAGTCCCCCGCCGTCGCCATGGACATCCCCAACCCCCCGGTGACGCCCCGGGGGCCACAACTCGGCCGGATCCGACAACGGTTGACGCAACCCGAGCGCGCCGCCGGTCGTCCCCGTCGATGTGCTGAGACGACTTCGCACCGCCGCGCTCCTGCTCGCCGTGCTCGTCCTCCCCGGTGACGCCTCCTCGGCCCCCACCGGCGTCCTGGCCCCCGCCGGCGAGGCCCTGGAAAGGGCCCGGCAGGTGGCCGCCGCCTGGCCCGGCTCCGCGGCCGAGCGGATCTGGCGCACCGGCTACCAGCCCTGGATGTCCCGGGAGGAGTGGCTGCCGGGCGACTTCTCCCGGAACGACGGCGCCTTCGCCGCCTTCCTGGGCGGCCGGATGGACCTGCCGGCGGAACTCCCGGCCGCCGGCACCGGGACCGCCTCCTTCCCCGACGGTACTGCGCTGACCCTGCCGCTGACCGACCCGCGCACCGCCAACCGGTGGCTCGGCCGGCGGTCCGACCCGTGCACCAGGGAGCCCTGCGACACCCGGCTCACCGTCACCGCCGTCCGCCCCGCGACCCGGCCCCAGCGCACCAGCCGCGGGACGGCGACGGTCCCGGTCTGGGAGTTCGTGTTCGCCGGCCTCGGCGAGCCCTACGCGGTCGCCGCCGCGGAGTCCCAGGAGCCGCCCGGCCCCTCCTCCCTGGAGGACGACGCCCTGCCCGAGGGCGTCACGGACGTCCGGTACCTCCGCCCCGACCACGGCGCGCGGTGGCTGGAAGCCACGCTGTACCCGCGCGACTGCGCCGACGCCCTGCCCGGCGCGGTGTACGAGACCGCCGACGTCCTGGTGCTGGTCGGCCGCACCACCGGCCGGCCGGCCGACTGCGGGCCCTACGGCGGCTCGCGCGAGGCCCGGTTCCGGTTCGCCCGCCCCCTCGGCGACCGGGTGGTCCTCAACCTCGCCGGCCGCCCCGTCTCGTTCCCCGCAGGCTGACCCGCCCCGGGGAAACGCGAAAGGCGCCTGCCCCCAAACTGGTCGGGGATGTGGGCAGGCGCCATGGACCGCGGTGGCCCGGCGACGCTGACGGGGTGCGGCTCGGTACGACCCGGCGATGCGGCGCCGGGCTACCTGGACCGGATCAGACCACCAGGGGGCGGTCCGTCGGCCGGATCGGTGCGGGCAGCGGGGTCTTGCCGCCCAGGTAGGTGTCGACCGCCGCGGCGGCCGAGCGGCCCTCCGCGATGGCCCAGACGATCAGGGACTGGCCCCGTCCGGCGTCACCGCAGACGTAGACGCCATCGACATTGGTGGCGAAGCGGCCGTCCCGGCCCACATTACCGCGTGCGTCGAGGTCCACGCCCAGCTGCTCGACCAGACCGTTCTTCACGTCCGTCCCGGTGAAGCCCATCGCCAGGGTGACCAGCTGCGCCGGGATGGCCCGCCCGGTCCCCGGGACCTGCTCGAACTTCCCGTCCTTGAACTGGACTTCGACGAGGTGCAGCTGCTGGACGTTGCCCTCCTCGTCGCCGCTGAAGTGGGTGGTGGAGACGGAGTAGACCCGCTCGCCGCCCTCCTCGTGCGCCGAGGTGACCTTGTAGGTCATCGGCATGGTCGGCCACGGCTGGTGGGCCGGGCGGTCCTCGCCGGGCCGCGGCATGATCTCCAGCTGGGTGACCGAGGCCGCCCCCTGCCGGTGCGCGGTGCCGACGCAGTCCGCGCCGGTGTCGCCGCCGCCGATGACCACGACGTGCTTGCCCTTGGCGCTGATCGGCGACTCCACGAAGTCGCCCTCCTGCACCTTGTTGGCCAGCGGCAGGTACTCCATGGCCTGGTGGACGCCCTTGAGCTCGCGCCCGGGCACCGGCAGGTCGCGGGCGGTGGTGGCGCCGGCCGCGACGACCACCGCGTCGAAGCGCTCGCGCAGCTGCTGCCCGGTGATGTCCTCGCCGACGTGCACGCCGGTGCGGAACCGGGTGCCCTCCGCGCGCATCTGCTCGATGCGGCGGTTGATGTGGCGCTTCTCCATCTTGAACTCGGGGATGCCGTACCGCAGCAGGCCGCCGATCCGGTCGGCCCGCTCGTACACCACCACGGTGTGCCCGGCCCGGGTGAGCTGCTGGGCGGCGGCCAGGCCGGCCGGCCCGGAGCCGACCACGGCGACCGTCTTGCCGGACAGCCGCTCCGGCACCTGCGGGGTGACCCCGCCCCGGTCCCAGGCCTTGTCGATGATGGTGACCTCGACGTTCTTGATGGTCACCGCGTCCTGGTTGATGCCGAGCACGCAGGCCGACTCGCAGGGCGCCGGGCAGAGCCGCCCGGTGAACTCCGGGAAGTTGTTGGTCGCGTGCAGCCGCTCGATCGCGCCCTTCCAGTCGTCCCGGAAGGCGAGGTCGTTCCACTCCGGGATGAGGTTCCCGAGGGGGCAGCCGTTGTGGCAGAACGGGATGCCGCAGTCCATGCAGCGGCCGGCCTGCTTGGTGATGATCGGCAGCAGGCTGCGCTCGACGTAGACCTCGTTCCAGTCCCGCAGTCGCACGTCCACCGGACGCCGCTCGGCCAGCTGCTTGGGCGTGGTCAGGAAGCCCTTGGGGTCAGCCATGTGCCGCCTCCATCATCTTGCGAGTGGTCTCGGCCTCGGAGAGGCCATCGCGCTCAGCGGCGTCCTTGGCGGCGAG
Source organism: Kitasatospora sp. NPDC097605 (assembly GCF_040302725.1). NCBI lineage: Bacteria > Bacillati > Actinomycetota > Actinomycetes > Kitasatosporales > Streptomycetaceae > Kitasatospora > Kitasatospora sp. NPDC097605. The sequence goes on from NZ_JBEOSF010000009.1 coordinate 146,643, forward strand.
CACTGCCTTGTAGTCGGTCGGCATGATCGTGGAGAAGCGGGAGACCCCGCTGCCCCAGTCCGCCAGGAGCTCGGCGGCCACGGTGGAGCCGGTCTCCTCGTAGTGCTGCTGCACGGTCTCGCGCAGCCAGTCGCGGTCGGCGGCGCTGGGGGCCTCGATGCCCACCATGCCGCTGTTGACGCATCCCGGACGCAGGTCCAGCACGTAGGCGATGCCGCCGGACATGCCGGCCGCCAGGTTGCGCCCGGTCTCGCCGAGGATGACGACCCGTCCGCCGGTCATGTACTCCAGGCCGTGGTCGCCCACGCCCTCGACGACCAGGGTGGCCCCGGAGTTGCGGACGGCGAACCGCTCGCCGGCCTTGCCGCGCAGGTGGATCCGGCCGGCGGTGGCGCCGTAGCCGATGGTGTTGCCGGCGATGACGTGGTTCTGCGCGTCGTTGCCGATCGCCGCCGCGTCACGGGCCGGGCGGACCACGATCACACCGCCGGACAGGCCCTTGCCGACGTAGTCGTTGGCGTCGCCCTCCAGGCGCAGCGTGATGCCGCGCGGCACGAAGGCGCCGAAGGACTGGCCCGCCGAGCCGGTGAAGGTGACGTCGATGGTCCCCTCCGGCAGGCCCTCGCCGCGGTACCGCTTGGTCACGTGGTGGCCGAGCATGGTGCCGACGGTCCGGTTGACGTTGCGGATCGGCAGCTGGATGCGGACGGCCTCGCCGTTCTCCAGGGCGTCCTGGGCCAGGTCGATCAGCTGGTTGTCCAGGGCCTTGTCCAGCGCGTGGTCCTGGGTGGTGGTGCGGTGCAGGGCCGCGCCCTCGGGCAGCTCGGGCACGTGGAACAGCGGGGCCAGGTCGAGCCCGGCGGCCTTCCAGTGGCCGACGGCGGCCTCGGCGTCGATGTGCTCGGCGTGGCCGACGGCCTCCTCGATCGAGCGGAAGCCCAGCGAGGCCAGGATCTCCCGGACCTCCTCGGCGATGAACTCGAAGAAGTTGACCACGAACTCCGGCTTGCCGGAGAAGCGCTCGCGCAGCACCGGGTTCTGGGTGGCGACGCCGACCGGGCAGGTGTCCAGGTGGCAGACGCGCATCATGATGCAGCCGGAGACCACCAGCGGGGCGGTCGCGAAGCCGAACTCCTCGGCGCCCAGCAGGGCGGCGATGACGACGTCGCGGCCGGTCTTCAGCTGGCCGTCGGTCTGCACCACGATCCGGTCGCGCAGGCCGTTGAGCAGCAGGGTCTGCTGGGTCTCGGCGAGGCCGAGCTCCCAGGGGCCGCCCGCGTGCTTGAGCGAGGTGAGCGGCGAGGCGCCGGTGCCGCCGTCGTGGCCGGAGACCAGCACGACGTCCGCGTGCGCCTTGGAGACGCCGGCCGCGACCGTGCCGACGCCGACCTCGGAGACCAGCTTCACATGGATGCGGGCCTCGGGGTTGGCGTTCTTGAGGTCGTGGATCAGCTGCGCCAGGTCCTCGATCGAGTAGATGTCGTGGTGCGGCGGCGGCGAGATCAGGCCGACACCCGGGGTGGAGTGCCGGGTCCTGGCGACCCACGGGTAGACCTTGTGGCCGGGCAGCTGGCCGCCCTCGCCGGGCTTGGCGCCCTGGGCCATCTTGATCTGGATGTCGTCGGCGTTGACCAGGTACTCGGAGGTGACGCCGAACCGGCCGGAGGCGACCTGCTTGATCGCCGAGCGGCGCTCCGGGTCGTGCAGGCGGTCCGGGTCCTCGCCGCCCTCGCCGGTGTTGGACTTGCCGCCGAGCCGGTTCATCGCGATGGCCAGGGTCTCGTGCGCCTCGCGGGAGATCGAGCCGTAGGACATGGCGCCGGTGGAGAACCGCTTGACGATCTCGGAGACCGGCTCGACCTCCTCGACCGGCACCGGGGTGCGGCCGAGCGCGTCGAGCTTGAACAGGCCGCGCAGCGTCATCAGCCGCTCGGACTGCTCGTTCACCCGGTCCGTGTACTGCTTGAAGATGTCGTACCGGCGGTTGCGGGTGGAGTGCTGCAGCCGGAAGACGGTGTCCGGGTCGAACAGGTGCGGCTCGCCCTCGCGGCGCCACTGGTACTCGCCGCCGATCTCCAGCGCGCGGTGCGCGGCCGGGATGCCGGAGGCCGGGTACGCCTTGGCGTGCCGGGCGGCGGTCTCCTTGGCGATCTCGTCCAGGCCGATGCCGCCGAGCTTGGTGGTGGTGCCGGCGAAGTAGGCGTCCACCAGCTCCCGGGAGAGGCCGATCGCCTCGAAGACCTGGGCGCCGCGGTAGGAGGCGACGGTGGAGATGCCCATCTTGGACATCACCTTGAGCACGCCCTTGCCGAGCGCCTTGATCAGGTTCTTGATCGCCTTCTCGGGCTCCACGCCCTGCAGGCCCCCCTGCTGCAGATACGTGCCCTGCGCGACGAGGTCCTCGACCGACTCCATGGCCAGGTACGGGTTGACCGCGCCGGCGCCGTAGCCGATCAGCAGCGCGACGTGGTGCACCTCGCGGACGTCGCCCGCCTCGACCAGCAGCGACACCTGGGTGCGCTGCTTGGTGCGGATCAGGTGGTGGTGGATCGCCGAGGTGAGCAGCAGCGAGGGGATCGGGGCGTGCTCGGCGTCCGAGTGCCGGTCGGAGAGCACGATGATCCGGGCGCCGTCGGCGATCGCCGCGTCGGCCTCGGCCGCGATCGCGGTGAGCCGGGCGGCCAGGGCCTCGCCGCCGCCGGCGACCTTGTAGAGGCCGGACAGCGTGACGGCCTTGAGGCCGGGCTGGTCGCCGTCCGCGTTGATGTGGACCAGCTTGGCCAGCTCGTCGTTGTCGATCACCGGGAAGGTGATGCCGACGGAGCGGCAGGCCGCGGCCTCGGCGGCCAGCAGGTTGCCCTCGGGGCCGAGGTTGGACAGCAGCGAGGTGACCAGTTCCTCGCGGATGGCGTCCAGCGGCGGGTTGGTGACCTGCGCGAAGAGCTGCACGAAGTAGTCGAACAGCAGGCGCGGCTTCTCGCTCAGCGCGGCGATCGGCGAGTCGGTGCCCATCGAGCCGAGCGCCTCGGCGCCGGTCTTCGCCATCGGCGCCAGGATGACCCGCAGCTCCTCCTCGGTGTAGCCGAAGGTCTGCTGGCGGCGGGTGACCGAGGCGTGGGTGTGCGCGATGTGCTCGCGCTCGGGGAGCTTGGCGAGCTGGATCTGCCCGGCCTCGACCCACTCCGCGTAGGGGTGCTCGGCGGCCAGCGCCGACTTGATCTCCTCGTCCTCGACGATGCGGTGCTCGGCGGTGTCGACGAGGAACATCCGGCCGGGCTGCAGCCGGCCCTTCTTGACCACCCGGGTCTGCTCGATGTCGAGCACGCCGACCTCGGAGGAGAGGACGACCAGGCCGTCCTCGGTGATCCAGTAGCGGGCGGGGCGCAGGCCGTTGCGGTCCAGCACGGCACCGATCCGGGTGCCGTCGGTGAAGGTGACGCAGGCCGGGCCGTCCCAGGGCTCCATCAGGTTGGAGTGGTACTGGTAGAACGCGCGGCGGGCCGGGTCCATGGTGGCGTGGTTCTCCCACGCCTCCGGGATCATCATCAGCACGGCGTGCGGCAGCGAGCGGCCGCCGAGGTGGAGCAGCTCCAGGACCTCGTCGAAGGAGGCCGAGTCGGAGTGGTCCGGGGTGCAGACCGGGAAGATCCGGCTCAGGTCGCCCGGGATCAGGTCGGTGGCGAGCTGGGACTCCCGGGCGGTCATCCAGTTGCGGTTGCCCTTGACCGTGTTGATCTCGCCGTTGTGCGCGACGAACCGGTACGGGTGGGCGAGCGGCCAGCTCGGGAAGGTGTTGGTGGAGAACCGCGAGTGCACCAGGCCGAGCGCGGAGGCGTAGAGCCGGTCCGACAGGTCGGGGAAGAAGGGCTCCAGCTGGCCGGTGGTCAGCATGCCCTTGTAGACGATGGTGCGCGCGGACAGCGACGGGAAGTAGACCCCGGCCTCGCGCTCGGAGCGCTTGCGGACCACGAAGGCGATCCGGTCCAGCGCGATGCCGCTCAGGCCCTCGCCGGCCAGGAAGAGCTGGCGGAAGCGCGGCATGACGCTCCGGGCGGTGGCGCCCAGCAGGTCGGGGCCGACCGGGACGTCGCGCCAGCCGAGGACGGTCAGGCCCTCCTCGGCGGCGATCGCCTCGATCCGGGCGACGGCGGCGGCGTCCTCGTCGTCGGAGTCGGGCAGGAAGGCGATGCCGACCGCGTAGGCGCCGGCCTCGGGGAGGTCGAAGGAGACCCTGGCGCGCAGGAAGGCGTCCGGGACCTGGGTGAGGATGCCCGCGCCGTCACCGGAGTCCGGCTCGGCGCCGGTGGCGCCGCGGTGCTCCAGGTTGCGCAGGACGGTCAGCGCCTGCTCGACGACGGTGTGGTCGGCGGTGCCGGTCAGCGTGGCGACGAATCCGACGCCACAGGCATCGTGCTCGTTTCGCGGGTCGTACAGGCCCTGAGCAGCAGGTCGCGCATCCGGAACGAGCGCGTACGGCGGGCGGGGGGCGCCGGCCTGGGGCTCGTTGGCGGAGTGCATGGATGCAGACAGCATCGGCTCTCCCGTCGTCGTCTTTCGAAACTGATGCAGTAGGGACGACGTTGGCCCTGATGCGATTGAGGCACGCACGTTACATGATGCCGAAGGTCCCGGGAAGCGGAATATCGCGTCCACATCGCGGACGGATCCGCAGGTCACCGGGCAGTGAGGGGACGTGCCACACCGCACGTCCCGACGATTGTGCCCGGCCCTCCATCGCCTGAAACAGGGCCGAAATCCGGCGATCATGGGAGTCGATCAAAGTGCCCTGGGATTCCATCCCGGAAATCGATCCGCGGATGCGATTCCTCGGCCGATCCGCCCACATGGCGAGACATGGCCAGGCGCGGCCGGGCGGCCATGTGTGCAACCTCACCCGTTCAGTTGCATAACAATGCAACGGCACAGTGCCCGGCCGGCCCACCCGCAGGCCCCTCCACGGGCCCTCGACGGCCTCGCCGAAGGTCAGACCTGCCCGCCGATCAGCGCGCCCAGCAGATAGGTCACCCCGGCCGCCACCCCGCCCAGCAGCAGCTGCCGCACCCCGCTGTACCACCAGGTGCGCGCCGTCACCCGGGCCACCACCGCGCCGCAGGTGAACAGTCCGACCGCCGCGACCAGCAGCGCCGGCAGCAGCGAGGTCGCGCCCAGCAGGTAGGGCAGCAGCGGCAGCAGCGCGCCCACCGCGAAGCAGACGAAGGAGGAGCCGGCCGCCACCCACGGCGAGGGCAGGTCGTTGGGGTCGACGCCCAGTTCCTCGCGGGCGTGGATCTCCAGCGTCTGCTCCGGGTCGGCGGACAGCTGCCGCGCCACCTCGTGGGCCAGCTCGGGCTCCACCCCGCGCTCGACGTAGAGCTGGGTCAGCTCGGCCAGCTCGCCGTGCGGGTTGCGGCGCAGCTCCAGCCGCTCGACCTCGATCTCGGCCTGCACCAGCTCCCGCTGGGAGGCCACCGAGGTGTACTCCCCCGCCGCCATCGAGCAGGCGCCGGCGGCCAGCCCGGCGAGGCCGGTGAGCACCACGGTGCTGTTGGAGACGGCGCCGCCGACGACACCGGTCATCAGCGCGAAGTTGGAGACCAGGCCGTCCATCGCTCCGAACACCGCAGGCCGCAGCCAGCCGCCGTTGACGTCCCGGTGGTGCCCGGCGGCGGGTATCCGGGGGTGGTGCCCGGTCTCGTGCTCCAGGGCGGTCGCAGTCACGGCCGTTCCCCTCTCCGTCCATTGGTCCGATCGCCTTACTTATCGACCGTAGCCCTGTTGAGCTGGGCATTTCCAGCAAAGTAAGGCTGTCCGAACATGGCTGCGGCCGCCCTCCGCACGGGGTGCGGGGGCGGCCGGGAGCGGGAGTAGGCGCAGGTCAGGCCGGGTTCTTGGCGCCCTTCTCCAGCGTGTCGAGCTTCTCGGCGGGCCCGTCCCCGGGCTTGCCGTCGCGCTCCGCCTTCGGCAGATCGCCGTCCTCGGACCCGTCGGCCTTCGGCAGACCGCCCTTCGGCAGAGCGTCCTTCGGCCCGTCGGCCGGCGCGTCGGCCGCCGCCTCGGCGCGCGCCATCGGGTCGATGCTCGCCGGGTCCTCGCGGCCGGGCCGCTTCTTCCCGACGATCACGAAGTACGCCACGGCGGCGGCGAAGACGAGGATCGCCACCCAGTCGTTCAGCCGCAGGCCCAGGATGTGGTGCGCCTCGTCGATCCGCAGCCACTCGGTCCAGAACCGGCCCGCCGTGTACCCGGCGACGTACAGCGCGAAGGCCCGCCCGTGGCCCAGGGTGAACCGCTTGTCCGCCCAGATCACCAGCGCCGCGACGCCCACGCACCAGAGCGACTCGTAGAGGAAGGTCGGGTGGTGGATCGTGGTGACCACCTCGCCGTTCGGCAGCGTCTTGGTGATCTCCAGGCCCCACGGCAGGGTGGTCTCCCGCCCGTACAGCTCCTGGTTGAACCAGTTGCCCCAGCGGCCCAGCGCCTGCGCGAGCGCGATGCCCGGGGCGATCGCGTCCGCGTAGGCGGGCAGCGGGACACCGCGCCGGCGGGCGCCGATCCAGGCGCCGACCGCGCCCAGCGCGATCGCGCCCCAGATGCCGAGGCCGCCCTCCCAGATCTTGAGGGCGTTCCAGGGGTTCTTCCCCTCGCCGAAGTACAGCTGGTGGTCGGTGATCACGTGGTACAGCCGGCCGCCGACCAGGCCGAACGGCACGGCCCAGACGGCGATGTCGCCGACGGTGTGGCGGCCACCGCCCCGGGCGACCCAGCGCTTGCTGCCGAGCCAGACGGCCACGACGACACCGAGGATGATGCAGAAGGCGTAGGCGCGCAGCGGGATCGGTCCGAGGTACAGGACACCCCGCGACGGGCTGGGAATGTAGGCGATATCCATGGCAGCTCCGACGCTACAGGGTCGGTGGCCCGTCGAGGGCACCCCGGCGGGTCACAGTCGGGCACAGATCGGCGCGCGGACCCGGAGCACGGCCCGCCGCCGCCCCCTCCGGACGGGGAGGGGGCGGCGGCCACCCCGCAGCGTACGCGCCCGGTTCAGCCCGCGGTGGGCGAGGGGTTGTTGGCCTCCGAGGCGGTACTGGTGGGCGCCGGTGACTGCCCGTGGGTGCCCGGGGTGCCCAGCGGCTTGCCCTGGTTGGCGGCGTCCACCCACTTCACCAGGTTGGCCGGGGTGATCTCCTCGTTGTTGAACTTGGGGTAGATCGGCTGCCCGTTGAGCAGCACCGTCGGGGTGGACTTGAAGGTGGACTTGTCGAAGTCCTGCTGCACCGCCGACACCCAGCCGCTGAACTTCAGGTCGTTGACGCAGGCCTCGAAGGCCGGCGTGACCAGGCCGTCGACCTGCCTGGCGAGGTTGATCAGGACCGCCTTGTTCCCGAAGGCGTCGTTGGTCTCCTCCGGCTGGTTGCGGTAGAGCACGTCGTGGTAGTCGCGGAAGTGCCCGGCGTCCTGGGCGCAGCCGAGCGCGTTGGCGGCGTACTTGGAGCCCTTGCCCGGCACGGCCCGGTCGATGAACGAGACGATGTGGTAGTTGGTGAAGATCTTGCCCGCGTCCTCCAGCTGGCTGATGGTGGGCGAGAACTCCCGCTCGAAGACGCCGCAGGCGGGGCAGCGCGGGTCCTCGTAGACGGTGAGGACGGAGGGCGCGTTGTCCGAGCCGACCGGGACGACCAGGTTCTTGTCCCCGATGGTGCCGGCCGGGACGGCGGTGGGGGTCTCCGGCTGGGAGCGCTGGTCCTGCACCACCACGCCGGTGACCACGGCGGCGGCGATCACCGCGAGCGCCACTCCGCCGATGATCAGCTTCTTCTTCCGCCGGCCGCGGGCCTCGTCCTCGGCGCGTTCCGCCAGCATCCGCTCACGGGCGGTGCGCTTGCCTTCTCGGTTCTTCTCGCTCATCAGCCTTGGAATTCCAGGTTCGGGGGGTGGGGGTGCGGTGGTGCGGTCCCGGGGGCGGTGCGGGCGCTTCAGCCCGCCAGCCAGCCGTCCACCGAGAACTTCGTCCGGGGCCGCCAGACCAGCCAGCCGGCCAGCAGCAGGAACCCGGTGTCGCGCAGGATCTCCTGCAGGTACTCGGTCTGCGAGGCGTCGACCGCCCCGCCGCCGCCGAAGCACCCGCAGTCGATCGAGATGCCGCGCGCCCAGGCGGAGGTGATCCCGCCGATGAAGGCGAGCAGCAGGACCGCCGAGACGGCCGCGACCAGGCGCGTGCCCAGGCCGATCAGCAACAGCAGCGCGAGCGCCAGCTCCAGGAAGGGCAGCCCGTGACCCACCGGTTTGACCAGGGACTCGGGCAGGATCTCGTACGCGCGCACCGCCTGGGCGGCCTCCGCCGGGTCGGCGATCTTCGCCAGCCCGGCCCAGCCCCAGACCACGGCCAGGCCGAGCCGGGCGGCCGTGCCGATCCACTCCGTCGCCGGCCCGGCCATCCGGACAACCCCCTCGGGAAACACCGTCACGCCCTATGAACCGCTCGTGGGGGCGCCGGGTTTCTCCGGTTCTCCGAGTTAAGCCAAAAGAGTGAAGGTTAACCCACTCTGAGGGCATTTCACCCTAACGAGTGGTCGGGGTCGCAGCCGAACGGCCACCCCAGGTCGTGCCGGTCGAGCGCGTGGCGCTCCGGGCCCCCCGAACGGTCCGAACGGTCCGGGCGGTCGGGGCCGTGACGGCCGGCCCGCGCGGCCGCCGCCTCCATCCGGACCGCCTCCGCGCACGCAGAGGCGTCCCGCTCGGCCCGCTCCACCCCCCGTCTGGCCAGCGCCGGCCCGACCGCGCTCTGCGCCCCGAACGCGGCGCCGAGCGCCAGCGCGGCCGCGGCCGCCCGCAGCAGCACGGCTCGCTGAAGACCGGGCATCGGCCGACCCCTTCCGCTCGCCCCCGGGCACGTGGTGCGTGCACTCGTCCCTCCACTCAACGCCGCCCAACCGCGGGCTGGTGCGCGTGCCCGCCTCTGTTCACCCGTTCGGGTCGAGGGGTTGACCGAACGGGCCCGGGAACGCCGACGGCCCGCCACCCCGGGCGGGGGTGGCGGGCCGTCGGGCACCGCGGTGCGGAAGGGCGGCTACCGCCGGCGGACGCCCTGCGCCAGCTCGCCGGCCAGCTCGCGGACCGCCGCCAGCGCGGCCTGCTCGTCCCCGTCCGCGTCCAGGATCCGCTGCACGAACGCCGAGCCGACGATCACGCCGTCCGCGAACCCGGCCACCTGGGCGGCCTGCTCACGGGTCGACACCCCGAGGCCGACGCAGACCGGCAGCTCGGTGGTGGCCCTGGTCCGGGCGACCAGGTCCTCGGCCAGCTCGCCGACCTGCGCCCGGCTGCCGGTCACGCCCATCACCGCGGCCGCGTACACGAAGCCGCTGCCGGCCGCCGTGACCTCGGCCAGCCGCTTGTCCTTGCTGCTCGGAGCGACCACGAACACGGTGTCCAGACCGTGCTCCCCGGCCGCCTTGCGCCACTCCTCGGACTCCTCCACCGGCAGGTCCGGCAGGATGCAGCCCGCGCCGCCGGCCGCGGCCAGGTCGGCGGCGAACCGCGCGACCCCGTAGCGGTCCACCGGGTTCCAGTAGGTCATCACCAGCACCGCCGCGGCGGGGTGCGCGGCGGCGACCTCCTGGACGGTGCGCAGCACGTCCTTGATCCGCACGCCGGCCCGCAGCGCGATGTCGTCGGCGGTCTGGATGGTCGGGCCGTCCAGCACCGGGTCGGAGTGCGGCAGGCCGATCTCGACGACGTCGCAGCCGCCCTCGATCAGCGCGCCGACCGCCCGGATGCCGCCGTCCACGGACGGGAAGCCGGCCGGCAGGTAGCCGATCAGCGCGGCGCGGTCCTCGGCCTTGGCGGCGGCGAGGACACCACTGAGCTTCGAAGCCATGGTCACTTACCCCCGTGGGCGGAGCCGGCGCCCGGCTCGTCGTAGAGGCCGAAGTACTCGGCGGCGGTGTGCATGTCCTTGTCGCCGCGCCCGGAGAGCGAGACCAGGATGGTGGCCTCGGGTCCGAGCTCGCGGCCCAGCTCCAGGGCGCCGGCCAGCGCGTGCGCGCTCTCGATGGCCGGGATGATGCCCTCGGTGCGGGACAGCAGCCGCAGCGCCTGCATGGCGGCGTCGTCGGTGACCGGCCGGTACTCGGCGCGGCCGGTGTCCTTCAGCCAGGCGTGCTCCGGGCCGACGCCCGGGTAGTCGAGACCGGCCGAGATCGAGTGCGACTCGATGGTCTGGCCGTCCTCGTCCTGCAGGACGTAGGTGCGCGAGCCGTGCAGCACGCCCGGGTCGCCCTTGGTGAGGGTGGCCGCGTGCCGCGGGGTCTCGGCGCCCTCGCCGGCCGCCTCGCAGCCGATCAGGCGCACCCCGGCGTCCGGGATGAACTCGTGGAAGATGCCCATCGCGTTGGAGCCGCCGCCGACGCAGGCGACGACGGCGTCGGGCAGCCGCCCGGTGCGCTCCAGCACCTGCTCGCGCGCCTCCACGCCGATCACCCGGTGGAAGTCGCGGACCATCATCGGGAACGGGTGCGGCCCGGCCACGGTGCCGAACAGGTAGTGGGTGGAGTCGACGTTGGCGACCCAGTCGCGGAACGCCTCGTTGATGGCGTCCTTGAGGGTGCGGCTGCCGGACGTCACGGCCACCACCTCGGCGCCGAGCATCCGCATCCGGGCGACGTTCAGCGCCTGGCGCTGGGTGTCGACCTCGCCCATGTAGATGGTGCAGTCGAAGCCGAACAGCGCGCAGGCGGTGGCGGTGGCCACGCCGTGCTGGCCGGCGCCGGTCTCGGCGATGATCCGGGTCTTGCCCATCCGCTTGGTGAGCAGGGCCTGGCCCAGCACGTTGTTGATCTTGTGCGAGCCGGTGTGGTTGAGGTCCTCGCGCTTGAGCAGGACGCGCGCGCCGCCGGCCTCGGCGGAGAACCGCCGCACATCGGTCAGCGGGCTGGGGCGGCCGGTGTAGTCCTTGAGCAGCGCGTCGAGCTCGGCGGTGAAGGCCGGGTCGGCCTTGGCCTTCTCGTACTCCTCGGCGACCTGCTCCACGGCGGCGACCAGCGCCTCCGGGATGAAGCGGCCGCCGTACGCGCCGAAGTAGCCGCGCGCGTCCGGCACCTCGGCGCCGGGCAGGTAGTCCTTGTCGGACCGTTCGGACATGGTGAAGTCCCTCGGGAAGATGACGACGGTTGACGGTGACGTCGGTCGGCTGGGGATCAGCCGGACGTCGCGCGCCATCGCCGCCCCGGCACCTGCCCGGGCTCGCAGCCGATGACGTACCGCACCCGCCGCCCCAGCACCCGGCGTGCGGGCGCGCGGCAGCCGCGCGGGCGGCAGCCGGGGGCGAGACGGGTGGCGATCTTCATGGGTGCGGCGTCAGTCCTTGTGCCGGATCGCCGGGTGGGCGCCGGCCGCGACCAGGTCGGCCACCGCGGCCCGCGGGTCCTTGCCGGTCACCAGCGACTCGCCGACCAGCACCGCGTCCGCGCCCAGGTTGGCGTAGGAGATGACGTCCAGCGGGCCGCGCACCCCGGACTCGGCGACCTTGACGATGCTGTCCGGGATCGCGTGGACGACGTTGCCGAAGGTGTTGCGGTCCACCTCGAGGGTCTTGAGGTTGCGGGCGTTGACGCCGATGATCCGCGCCCCGGCGTCCACCGCGCGCTTGATCTCCTCCTCGTCGTGCACCTCGACCAGCGGGGTGAGGCCGATCGACCCGGCCCGCTCGATCAGCGACACCAGGGCCGGCTGGTCGAGGGCCGCGACGATCAGCAGCGCGAGGTCGGCGCCGTGGGCGCGGGCCTCCCACAGCTGGTAGGCGGTGACGATGAAGTCCTTGCGGAGCAGCGGGGTGTCCACCGCGGCCCGGACGGCGTCCAGGTCCGCCAGCGACCCGCCGAAGCGGCGCTGCTCGGTCAGCACGCTGATCGCGGCGGCACCGCCGGCCGCGTAGTCGGTCGCCAGCGAGGCGGGGTCCGCGATCGTGGCCAGCGCACCCTTGGACGGGCTGGAGCGCTTGACCTCGCAGATCACCCGGACGCCGTCGCCGCGCAGGGCCGCCACGCCGTCCTTGGCGTCCGGGGCCTTGGCGGCGAGCTCCTTGAGCTCGTCCAGCGAGACCCGGGCCTGCCGCTCGGCGAGGTCCTCGCGGACCCCTTCGACGATCGAGTCGAGCACACTCACTCGGGCGCCCCCATCATGTCTGCTAGTCCTGGTTCTGCTAGCGAGGAGCCGGACGGCCAGCAGGCCTCCGGCCCTTCGATGGTATCGGCAAGGGGGAGCGCGCAGCGCATCAGCCCGGCGCGCGTCTCACGGAACGGACCCCGGACACCGCCGCGAGCTGCGGCTTCACACCGTCGCCACCTCGACGGTCAGACCGGTGGCGGTGCCAGACCGGCGCCGACCGGCAGGTTGCGGACCACCGTGAAGACGAGGACGAGCAGCCCGACCAGCACCCAGCGACGGGCCCCGAGCGCGAGCCGGGGACCGGGCAGGGCGCGCAGCGCCGCCCAGAGCCAGCGCGCCCAGAGCACCCCGAGCACGGCGAACAGCAGCACCGCCACCGCGTTGTCGTGCAGCGCCCCGCTGAGGTCCCCGTGGGTCAGCGCGTGCACGCAGCGCAGCCCTCCGCAGCCGGGGCACCACCAGCCGGTGGCCGCCAGGAAGGGACAGTCGGGGTAGTGCCCGGGGACGTTCGGGTCCACCGCGGCGACGTACCCGGCGGGAAGGGCCACGGCGGCCGCTGCGGCCAGCGGCGGCACCAGCCGGCGCGGCGCGGAGGGCCGGGCGGAGGCGGTGGGAGCGGGGGCGGCGTTCACGCCCACGATTGTGCCCGCCCGGGAGGGAAGGTGACAGACGCGAAACGGCGGCCCGCAGGCCGCCGTTCACGCGAAGCGCCGGTCGGTCAGGCGGAGGCGGCGGCCAGCGCGGCCTGCTCCTCGTGGGTGTACACCATGGTGCTGGGCTGCTTGCCCATGCCCGCCATCGACATGGCCTTGCCGACCACGCCGCCGAGCAGGACGACCGCCAGGCCGGCATAGACGAGCAGCACCGACGGCAGGATCATCGCGACGCCCGCGACGCAGAAGCCGATGAACGAGATGGTCACGCCGGTCCAGGCGGCGGGATTGTGGCCGTGTGCTGCTGCTGCCATCGGATGGTGCTCCTACGCTCTCGGGGCCCGGCCGGGCCTGCTCGGCCCCTCACGGGTTGACGTGTCCCACTGACGTCTCCATTGTGCCGGGCCACACACCGGCGCCCCAAAGGGGGTGGCGGGTCTATCGCGTCACAGTGCGGTGCGCCCGCCCGGCCGGTCAGCCGGCCGTCGGATCCTCGCCCCGGTCCAGCGCCTTCCACAGGTCCGCCGGGCTCTCCGCGGCGGCCGCCCGCCGCGTGGCCGGCGCCTTGCCGGTCGGCGCCTCGTAGCGGCTGCCCATGGCCGGCCAGTCGCGCCCGTACCGGGCGGTCAGCAGCCCGGCCAGCGCCAGCAGCAGCCCGCCCAGCAGCGCCACCCACGGCCAGCCGGTGTGCCCGACCCCGGTCGCGGCCGAGCCGGTCAGCGCGAGCTTGCGGGCCGCCTCGGCGTCCAGCGCGGCGGTGTCGCCGGCGCCCGCCGCCGCCGCGGCCGCCGCGCCGAGGCCGGCGAGCACGGTGAGCACCCCCACCGCGAGCCGGCCGGCGCCGCGCACCGCGAACACCGCGACCCCCGCCGCCAGCGCCACCAGCGCCAGCCCGGCGGGCAGTTCGGAGATCCTCCCGCCGGTGACGGAGACCTCCAGGGTGCCCGCCGTCCCCTCGGCCCAGACCCGGCCGGCGGCGGTCAGCACCAGCACCGCGCCCAGCGCGGTGAGCAGCAGCATCACCCCGAGCGTGCGCCGCCCGGCCCGTGCGGCGGGCGCGGGTGCGGCAACGGGGTCGGCGGACACGGCGTCGGTAGGGGCTTCAGCGCTCACCGCTCCAGTGTCCCCCGCCCTCACCCCGCCGCCGCACCCGGGGTCGGCGGCTCGGTGGGGAAATCGCCCGTCTCCAGCACCAACGTCCGCTCCCCCAGCGGCAGGAAGAGATCGTTCCCGAAGGGCACCCGCTCCGCCTCCCGGTACCCGACGCCCGGCAGCGGACGGCTGTGCACCGTGCAGACCCCCTCCCCCGGATCCACCACGACGTACAGCGGGACGGCCGCGGCGGCGTGGAAGCGGTGGCGTTCGGCCCGCTCCGGCGCCGGGAGCACGTCCAGCACCACCAGCGCGTCCACCGCCCGGTAGTGCCCGGCCGGGTCCGGCACCGCTCCCGGGGCGAGCAGCACCAGCGCGGCCGCCCGCCCCTCCAGCCGCACGTCCGCGAGGACGCCGCCGTGGCCGCCCGGCTGCCGCACCAGCTGTTCCCTGGCGGCGGTCACGATCCGCCGCCGCACATCCGGCATCCTGCTGTCCCTTCCGCTGCGGCGGTCCCCGCGACCGGCGCGGGGGCCGACTCCTACGGCTTACGCAGCGTATTCGCCGTGGCGACCGCGCGCAGGACGGCGGCGGCCTTGTTGCGGCATTCGGTGTCCTCGCCGTGCGGGTCGGAGTCGGCCACCACGCCGGCGCCGGCCTGGACGTACGCGGTGCCGTCGCGCAGCACCGCCGTGCGGATGGCGATCGCGGTGTCGGAGTCCCCGGCGAAGTCCAGGTAGCCGACGCAGCCGCCGTACAGGCCGCGGCGGGTGGGCTCCAGCTCCTCGATGATCCGCATCGCCCGCGGCTTGGGCGCGCCGGACAGGGTGCCGGCCGGGAAGCACGCGGTCAGCACGTCGAAGGCGGTCCGCCCCGCGGCGACCCTGCCGGTCACCGTGGAGACGATGTGCATCACGTGGCTGTAGCGCTCGATCTGCATGAAGTCGACGACCTCGACGCTGCCCGGCTCGCAGACCCGGCCGAGGTCGTTGCGCCCGAGGTCGACCAGCATCAGGTGCTCGGCCCGCTCCTTGGGGTCGGCGAGCAGCTCGGCGGCCAGCTCGGCGTCCTCGTGCGGGGTGGCGCCGCGGTGCCGGGTGCCGGCGATCGGGTGCAGCATCGCCTCGCCGTCGGTGACCTTGACCAGCGCCTCCGGGCTGGAGCCCACCACGTCGAAGCCGCCCTCGGCGCCGCCGTCCGGGCCGGGGAAGCGGAACAGGTACATGTACGGGCTCGGGTTGGTGGTGCGCAGCACGCGGTAGACGTCGAGCGCGGAGGCCGGGCAGGGCGCCTCGAACCGCTGCGAGGGCACCACCTGGAACGCCTCGCCGGCCCGGATCCGCTCCTTGATCTCCTCCACCGCGGCCCGGTACGGCTCGCCGCCGAACGGCGAGCGGACCTCGCCGGGGCCGCTCGGGGTGAAGGTGGCCAGGCCCGGGTCGACCGGCTTCAGCAGGTCGGCCTCCATCGCGTCCAGCCGGGCGACGGCGTCCGCGTAGGCCTCGTCCACGCCGCTGGCCAGGTCGTTGTGGTTGACCGCGTTGGCGATCAGCAGCACGGTGCCGTCGGCGTGGTCGAGCACGGCGAGGTCGGTGGCGAGCAGCAGGGTCAGCTCGGGCAGCTTCAGGTCGTCCGGGTTGAGGTCGGGCAGCTTCTCCAGCCGGCGGACCACGTCGTAGCCGAGGTAGCCGACCAGGCCGCCGGTGAGCGGGGGCAGGCCGTCGTCGGCGTGGCGCGGGGTGTGCAGGGCGCGCAGCGCGGCGCGCAGCACCTCCAGCGGGTCGCCGGTGGCGGGGATGCCGACCGGCGGGGCGCCGAGCCAGCGGGCGGCGCCGTCCGCTCCCGCGGTCAGGGTGGCGGCGCTGCGCACGCCGACGAAGGAGTACCGCGACCAGCTGCGGCCCTGCTCGGCGGACTCCAGCAGGAAGGTGCCGGGGCGCTCGTCGGCGAGGCTGCGGTAGAGGCCGATCGGGGTGAGGCCGTCCGCGAGGAGCCTGCGGGTGACCGGGATGACCCGGGTGTCGACGGCGAGCTTGCGGAAGGCTTCGAGGTCCATGACGGGCGGCACCTTACGACGGAGGGGCGGAAGGGGTGGGTCGGCCGGGCGGGTGGTCAGCCGAGCGGGAGCACATCGGCGTCGAAGCAGGTGCGGTCGCCGGTGTGGCAGGCCGCGCCGGTCTGGTCGACCTTCACCAGCAGGGTGTCGCCGTCGCAGTCCAGCGCGACCGACTTGACCGCCTGGACGTGGCCGGAGGTGTCGCCCTTCACCCAGTACTCCCGGCGGCTGCGGCTCCAGTAGGTGCAGCGGCCGGTGGTGAGGGTGCGGTGCAGCGCCTCGTCGTCCATCCAGCCCAGCATCAGCACCTCGCCGGTGTCGTACTGCTGCGCGACGGCCGGGAGGAGGCCGTCCTCGGTGCGCTTGAGCCGGGCGGCGATCTCGGGGGCCAGGGCGGTGGAACCGGGGGCGGCGGGTGAGGTGGACATGGGGCCATTGTGTCAGCCCGTCCCGGCGGGCCGGGCGGCCGTCCGGATCGCGGCCGCCGCCGTGGGCGGCGGCGGGCGGGCCCGCTGGGGCCGGACCGACCATCCGATCGAACGAGTTGTGGAAACCGCCTGCCGGGCGGCCCCGGTCTGCGCCATTCTCGTGGTCATGACCTCCGAGCAGCACGCCGCCGAACCCGCCGGACCGCCGGGCGGCGACGACCTCCCCCGCCCGGGGGGCACTTCCGACGCCCGCCCGTCCCGGGGCCTGCTGATCGCCGTCGCGGCGGTGCTGGCGGTGCTGCTCGCGGTGGTGGCCACGGTCCTGCTGTGGCCCGAGGAGAAGCCGGCGCCCAAGCCCCCGCCGCCCTCCCCCAGCACCGCCACGCCGACGCCCACCCCGACCCCCACGCCGACGCCGACCCCCACCCCGACGCCGTCCAAGGTCGTCCCGTACTCCTTCTTCACCGTCGGCACCTGCCTGGACCACCCGCAGCTGAACAAGACGGTCACCAAGCCGGAGGCCCGCCCCTGCGAGGAGCAGCACGACGGCGAGGCGATCGCCGACCAGCTGCTGCCGGAGGGCCTGTCCGGCGACTACCAGGTCGCCAACGCGATGCGGGACGGCTGCAAGGAGGCGCAGGCCGCCGCCGAGGCCCGCCAGGGCGGCGGCGGGCCGTACTACAGCTATCCGGTCGGCCCGAGCTACGCCTTCTACCAGCAGGGCTGGCGCGACTACACCTGCATCCTGACGGCGGGCAACCGGCCGGGCTCCACCAAGCTCACCGGCCGGCTGCGCTGAACCGCCGTCAGCCCTTCTAGGCTGGGGACATGTCGAACCACGCCCTCGCCGAGCGCCACCGCCTGGCCGAACTGCTGGCCGCCGCCGGGCCGGACGCCCCCACCCTCTGCGCCGGGTGGTCCACCCGGGACCTCGCCGCCCACCTGGTGATCCGCGAGCGGCGGCCGGACGCCGCCGCGGGCATCCGGATCGGCCCGCTGGCGGGCTGGACCCACCGGGTCCAGGAGTCCTACGCCGACCGGCCCTACGAGGAACTGGTCCGGCTGTTCCGCTCCGGCCCGCCGGTGCTCTCGCTGTTCTCGCTGCCCGGCGCGGACGAGGCGGCCAACACCGTCGAGTACTACGTGCACGCCGAGGACGTCGCCCGGGCCGGGGACGCCCCCGCGCCGCAGCCGGTGCCGCCCGGACGCTCCGAGGCGCTCTGGCGCCGGCTGCCGCTGATCGCCCGGCTGGAGGCGGGCCGCCGCTCCCCGGTGCGGCTGGAGCTCAGCCACCCGGACGGCCGCGGCCTGACCGTCGGCCCGGCCGGCCAGCCGACCGTGCGGATCACCGGCGAGCCGGGCGAGCTGCTGCTCTTCGCCTTCGGCCGCGGCGCCCGTGCCGAGCTGACCGTGGACGGCCCCCCGGACGCCGTCGAGGCGCTGCGCCACGTCCTGCCGCTCCCCTAGCCGGCCGGCGGCCGCCGGCCCCGGCTGCGGATGTCGGTGGTGGGGTGCAGACTCGCAGATGGCACGAGACCGGTCGTACCGTCTCCCTCCCCCTCGAAGGGACGCGACACCATGCTCACCACCGACTTCCCCGCCGGCTCCCCCTGCTGGATCGACCTCGGCAGCCCGGACCCGGCCGCCGCCGCCACCTTCTACGGGACGGTCTTCGGCTGGACCTTCCAGTCCGCCGGCCCGGAGGCCGGCGGCTACGGCTTCCTCCAGCTGAACGGGAGGACGGCCGCGGCCGTCGGCCCGCTCACCGAGGAGGGCGCCCGCTCCGCCTGGACGACGTACTTCCACGCGCCCGACGCCGAGGCCACCGGCAAGGCCGTCGAGCAGGCCGGCGGCGCCGTGCGGGTCCCGGCGTTCGACGTGATGGACGCCGGTCGGATGGCCCAGCTGACCGACCCGCAGGGCGCCCGGTTCGCGGTCTGGCAGCCCGGCACGGTGAAGGGCCTGGACGTCGTCTCCGACGACGGCGCGCTGATCTGGGTCGAGCTGCACACCAGCGCCGTGGACGCGGGCTACGGGTTCTACCAGAAGGTCTTCGGCTGGCGCTCCGAGGACTTCCCGGCGCCCGGCATGACGTACAAGGTGATCTCCCCGGCCGAGGGCGGCCTGCGGGAGACCAGCTTCGGCGGCATCGCCCCGGTGATGGGCGAGGCCCAGCCGCCGAGCTGGACGCCGTACTTCGGCGCCTCCGACGTGGACGCCGTGGTCGCCCGGGCCACCGGCGCCGGCGGCACCGTGCTGATGGGGCCGGAGAACGTCCCGGACGTCGGCCGGCTCGCCTGGCTGGCCGACCCGTTCGGCGCCCCGTTCGCACTGATCAAGGGCGAGCCGCCGAAGGAGTCCTGACCGCTTCCGCCGTCCCACCCCCTGCGCTAGCCTCTCCGGCGAGCAGCGCAGGGGGTGACGCCGTGCGGCGTGCGGAAGCGGACGGGGGCTGGCCCGAGGGCACCCTGCTGGCCGAGCTGCGCCGCGACGGCTCGCCCGCCGCGCTCGCCGCCGAGCAGGCCGTCCTGCGGCTGGGCACCCGGCGCGCGCACGGCCACGGCGAGACGCTGATCCTCGACCGGGACCTCGGCGGCTTCGTCCTGCTCCTGCTGACCGGCTTCGCCAAGGCCACCGTCGAGGACACCGCGGGCGCGACCGCCCTGCTGGACGTCCGCGCCTACGGGGACGTGGTCGGCGAGGCCGCCGCCCTCGACGGGCGGCCCCGCTCGGCGACCGTGACCGCGGCCGGCCCGGTCACCGCCCGCCGGATCTCCCAGCCCGACTGGCTGCACTGGCTGGGCACCCACCCGCCGGCCGGCATCGCGCTGAGCCGCTGCCTGGTGCACCGCGGCCGGGCCACCACCCGCCGGCTGGTCGGCCTCGCCTCGGAGCCGGTGCAACGCCGGCTCGCCCGCCAGCTCGCCGAGCTGGCCCGGCGCTACGGCACCGCCGGCCCGCGCGGCGTCGGCATCACCGTCCGCCCGCGGCTGACCCAGGCCGAGCTGGCCGCCCTGACCGGCGCCGGCGAGCGCCGGGTCCACCACGCCCTGCACGAGCTGGCCGACCGCGGCCTGATCCGGCTGGGCCGGCGCAGCACCACCGTGCTCTCGCTGCCCGGCCTGCTGGAGCTGGCCGACGGCCCCGACGGGCCCTGGAACACCTAGCGGACCGGGTGCCCGGCCTCCCGCAGCGCGTTCTTGACCTCGCCGATCCGCAGGTCCCCGAAGTGGAAGACGCTGGCGGCCAGCACCGCGTCCGCGCCCGCCTCCACCGCCGGGGCGAAGTCGGCGAGCTTGCCGGCCCCGCCGGAGGCGATCACCGGCACCGAGACGGTCTTGCGGACGGCCCGGATCAGCTCCAGGTCGTAGCCGTCCTTGGTGCCGTCGGCGTCCATCGAGTTGAGCAGGATCTCGCCCGCGCCCAGCTCGGCGGCGCGCCCGGCCCACTCGACGGCGTCCAGGCCGGTGCCCCGGCGGCCGCCGTGGGTGGTGACCTCGAAGCCGGAGGCGGTCTCGGTCCCCTCGGGGCAGCGGCGGGCGTCCACCGAGAGCACCAGCACCTGGCGGCCGAACCGCTGGGCGATCTCCCGGACCAGCTCGGGGCGGGCGATGGCGGCGGTGTTGACGCCGATCTTGTCGGCGCCGGCCCGCAGCAGCTTGTCGACGTCCTCGACGGCGCGGATGCCGCCGCCGACGGTGAGCGGGATGAAGACCTGCTCGGCGGTGCGGCGGACCACGTCGTAGGTGGTCTCGCGGTCGCCGGAGGAGGCGGTGATGTCGAGGAAGGTCAGCTCGTCGGCGCCCTCGGCGTCGTAGAGCTTGGCCATCTCGACCGGGTCCCCGGCGTCGCGCAGGTTCTGGAAGTTGACGCCCTTGACCACGCGGCCGGCGTCGACGTCCAGGCAGGGGATGACACGTACTGCGAGGGTCACGGCTGATTGCCTTCCAGAGCTTCCAGGGTTGCGGCGAGCCCGGCGCGGTGGGCGTCGAGTTCGATCTCGACGAGCATCCGCGAGTCCACCAGGCTCTCGACCACCACCACGGCGGCCGCCGGGCGCACCGCGCCGAAGATCTCGTGGTGGGCGCGGCCCGCCGCGTCGATGTCACGGGCGTGGGTGAGGTACACCCGGGTGCGGACGACGTCGTCCGCCGTCAGACCGTACGCGGCCAGGGCCTCCAGCGCGTTGCCGAAGGCGGCCTTCGCCTGCTCGTAGGGGTCGCCCTCGCCGGACAGCACCCCGTCCACCAGCGGCCGGGCGCCGGCGATGTGGACGTGGTCCCCGGCGGCGACCGCCTGCGACGCGCCGAGCAGGTCCTCCCAGTGCGAGAACCCGCCGACCCGGCCGTGTACGATCCGACGTTCCGTCATCCCGAGACCGCCTCCAACGCCTCTCCGAGGGTGAACTTCTGCTCGTAGAGTGCCTTGCCCACGATGGCGCCCTCGACTCCCTCGCCGACCAGGCCGGCGATCGCCCGCAGGTCGTCCAGCGAGGAGACGCCGCCGGAGGCGACCACCGGCCGGTCGGTGGCGGCGCAGACGTCGCGCAGCAGCTGCAGGTTGGGGCCGGTCAGGGTGCCGTCCCGGTTGACGTCGGTGACCACGTAGCGGGCGCAGCCCTCGGCGTCCAGGCGGGCCAGCACCTCGAAGAGCTGGCCGCCCTCGCTGGTCCAGCCGCGCCCGCGCAGGGTGGTGCCGACCACGTCCAGGCCGACGGCGATCCGGTCGCCGTGCTCGGCGATGGCCTTGGCGACCCACTCGGGGCTCTCCAGCGCGGCGGTGCCGAGGTTGACCCGGGTGCAGCCGGTGGCCAGGGCGGCGGCCAGCGACGCGTCGTCGCGGATGCCGCCGGACAGCTCGACCTTGATGTCCAGGGTCTCGGTGATCTCGCGCACCAGGTCCCGGTTGGAGCCGGTGCCGAAGGCGGCGTCGAGGTCGACCAGGTGCAGCCACTCGGCGCCGGCGTCCTGCCAGGCGAGGGCGGCGGCGAGCGGCTCGCCGAAGGAGGTCTCGGTGCCGGAGGCGCCCTTGACCAGGCGGACGGCCTGGCCGTCCCGGACGTCGACGGCGGGCAGCAGTTCGAGGCGGCTCATGATGTACGAATCTTCCGTCGTCAGAGGGTGCTGACCCAGTTGGTCAGCAGGGCGGCGCCGGCGTCGCCGGACTTCTCGGGGTGGAACTGGGTGGCCCAGAGCGGACCGTTCTCGACGGCCGCGACGAACGGCTGCCCGTGGGTGGCCCAGGTGACCAGCGGCGGGTTGATCCGGGCGCTGTGCGCCTCCAGCTCCCAGTGGCGCACCCCGTAGGAGTGGACGAAGTAGAAGCGGGTGTCCGCGTCCAGGCCGGCGAACATCCGGCTGCCCTCGGGGGCGTCCACGGTGTTCCAGCCCATGTGCGGCACGACCGGCGCCTCCAGCGGCTCGACCGTGCCCGGCCACTCGTCGCAGCCGGCGCTCTCCACGCCGTGCTCGACGCCCTTCTCGAAGAGGATCTGCATGCCCACGCAGATGCCCATGACCGGCCGGCCGCCGGCCAGCCGGCGCCCGATGATCCAGTCCCCGCGGACCGACTTCAGCCCGCGCATGCAGGCCTCGAAGGCGCCGACGCCGGGGACCAGCAGGCCGTCGGCGTCCATCGCGGCCTGGTAGTCGGAGGTGACGGTGACGTTCGCCCCGGTCCGCTCCAGGGCGCGCTGCGCCGAACGGAGGTTGCCCGAGCCGTAGTCGAGCACCACGACGTTCTTGCCCATGTTCAGGTGTCCAGTCTTTCGTTCGCTCGACGGTTACAGGCGCATGAGGCCCGAGCCCAGGCACATCGCCGCGCCCAGGGCGAGCACCAGGATGACGCCCTTGGACTGCTTCTGCTTCCAGAACGAGATGACCCCGCCGGTCAGGAAGAGTCCGGCGAAGAGGAGGACGATCGCGGCCTTGCTCACAGCGCACCCTTGGTCGACGGGAGGATGCCGGCCGCGCGCGGGTCGCGCTCGGCGGCGTAGCGCAGGGCCCGGGCCAGCGCCTTGAACTGGCACTCCACGATGTGGTGCGCGTTGCGCCCGTACGGCACGTGGACGTGCAGGGCGATCTGGGCCTGGGCCACGAAGGACTCCAGGATGTGCCGGGTCATGGTGGTGTCGTAGGTGCCGATCATCGGCGCCATCTTCTCCGGCTCGGTGTGCACCAGGTAGGGGCGGCCGGAGAGGTCGACGGTCACCTGGGCGAGCGACTCGTCCAGCGGCACGGTGCAGTTGCCGAACCGGTAGATGCCGACCTTGTCGCCGAGCGCCTGCTTGAAGGCGGCGCCGAGCGCGAGGGCGGTGTCCTCGATGGTGTGGTGGGTGTCGATGTGCAGGTCGCCGTCGGTCTTCACGGTGAGGTCGAAGAGGCCGTGGCGCCCGAGCTGGTCGAGCATGTGGTCGTAGAAGCCGACGCCCGTGGAGATGTCGGTCTTGCCGGTGCCGTCCAGGTCTATCTCGACCAGGACGGAGGTCTCCTTGGTGGTGCGCTCGACGCGTCCGATGCGGCTCATGCGGGGTTACAGCTCCTGACTGGCTGCGCGCGCGGAGCGCGCACGTACAAGGGTGGCGGCGGGCGACGGGAGGGCGGTGGCGACGGCGTCCAGGAAGGCGTCGTTCTCGGCGGGGGTGCCGGCGGTGACGCGAAGCCACCCGGGGACGCCGTTGTCACGGACCAGGACGCCGTGGTCGAGGATGGCCTGCCAGACGGCGTGGGTGTCGGCGAAGCGGCCGAACTGGACGAAGTTGGCGTCCGAGTCGGTCACCTCAAGGCCGAGCCCGCGCAACGCCTCGACCAGCCGGTCGCGCTCGTCCTTGAGCCGGCCGACGTAGCCGAGCAGGGTGTCGGTGTGTTCCAGGCAGGCCAGCGCGGTGGCCTGGGTGACGGCCGACAGGTGGTACGGCAGCCGGACCAGCTGCACCGCGTCCACCACCGCCGGGTCGGCGGCCAGGTAGCCCAGGCGCAGCCCGGCCGCCCCGAAGGCCTTGGACATGGTGCGCGAGACCACCAGGTTGGGGCGGCCCTCGATCAGCGGCAGCAGCGAGTCGCGGTGCGAGAACTCGACGTACGCCTCGTCGACCACCACCAGGCTGGGCCGGGCGGCCTGCGCGGCCTCGTACAGCCGCAGCACGGTGCCGGCGTCGACGGCGGTGCCGGTCGGGTTGTTCGGCGAGCAGACGAACACCACGTGCGGGCGGTGCTCGGCGATCGCCGCGACGGCGGCGTCCAGGTCGACGGTGAAGTCGGCGTTGCGCGGGCCGGAGATCCAGCCGGTGCCGGTGCCGCGGGAGATCAGCGCGTGCATCGAGTACGAGGGCTCGAAGCCGAGCGCGGTGCGCCCGGGGCCGCCGAAGGTCTGCAGCAGCTGCTGGAGCACCTCGTTGGAGCCGTTGGCGGCCCAGACGTTCTCCCGGGCGACGGCGTGGCCGGTGGTGCGGGTGAGGTACGCCGCCAGGCCCTCGCGCAGCTCGACCGCGTCCCGGTCGGGGTAGCGGTTGAGGCCGCGGGCGGCCTCGGCGACCCGCTCGGCGATCCGGGCGACCAGCTCCTCGGGGAGCGGGTACGGGTTCTCGTTGGTGTTCAGCTGGACCGGGACGTCGAGCTGCGGGGCGCCGTAGGGCGACTGGCCGCGCAGCTCGTCCCGGACGGGGAGGTCGTCGATGGTCGTCACGTGCCGGGAACCGTCCACTCGAATCGGGCCTTGATCGCGTCACCGTGACCGGGCAGGTCCTCGGCGTCCGCCAGGTTGACGACGTGGGCGGCGATGCCGGCCAGCGCCTCGCGGTCGTACTCGACGACCTGCACGCCGCGCAGGAAGGTCTGCACGGACAGCCCCGAGGAGTGGCAGGCGCAGCCGCCGGTGGGCAGCACGTGGTTGGAGCCGGCCGCGTAGTCGCCGAGCGAGACCGGGGTGAACCGGCCGAGGAAGATCGCGCCGGCGTTGCGGACCCCGGCGGCGACCGCGTGCGGGTCCCGGGTCTGGATCTCCAGGTGCTCGGCGGCGTAGGCGTTGACCACGGTCAGGCCCTGCTCCAGGTCGTCGACCAGGATGATGCCGGACTGCCGGCCGCCCAGCGCCTCGGCCACCCGCTCGCTGTGCCGGGTGCGGGCGACCTGGACCTTCAGCTCGGCCTCGACCGCGTCGGCCAGCGCCACCGAGTCGGTGACCAGCACCGAGCCCGAGGTCGGGCCGTGCTCGGCCTGGCTGATCAGGTCGGCGGCGACGTCCACCGGGTCGGCGCTGTCGTCGGCGAGGACGGCGATCTCGGTCGGGCCGGCCTCGGAGTCGATGCCGATCCGCCCGGCGAAGTAGCGCTTGGCGGCGGCCACGTAGATGTTGCCGGGGCCGGTGACCATGTTCACCGGCTCGCACTCCTCGGTGCCCAGCGCGAACATGGCGACCGCCTGGGCGCCGCCGACCGCGTACACCTCGGTGACGCCGAGCAGCGCGCAGGCCGCCAGGATGGTCGGGTGCACCCGGCCGCCGAAGGCCTTCTGCGGCGGGGAGGTCACCGCGATGCCGCGCACGCCCGCCTCCTGGGCCGGCACCACGTTCATCACAACGGAGGACGGGTAGACGGCCAGACCGCCCGGGACGTACAGCCCGACCCGGTCCACCGGCACCCAGCGCTGGGTCACCGTGCCGCCCGGCACCACCTGGGTGGTGTGCCCCTCGCGGCGCTGGTCCGCGTGCACGATGCGGGCGCGGCGGATCGACTCCTCCAGCGCGGCGCGCACCTTCGGGTCCAGCCCCTCCAGGGCCTCGGCGATCTGCCCGGCCGGGACCCGGGTGGACTCCAGCCGCACGCCGTCGAAGCGTTCGGTGATCTCGATCAGCGCCGCGACCCCGCGATGATGCACGTCCTCGGCGATCGGACGCACCTTCTCCAGGGCGGCCGCGACGTCGAAGTCGGCACGGGGCAGCAGGTCGCGCGGGTCGTCGAGCGAGCCGCGCAGATCGATTCGAGAGATCACGCCACCCAGTGTAAGGAGTGGCCGGAACCGGCGGTCCCGCATTTCAGTCCGTGATACGAAGAGCGAGACGGCCGGGGAGGGCCGGGGACGACTGGGGGGAACCATGACGGATCGGGCACCGGACGACTGGACGGCCGCCGAGCAGGCGCTCTGGCAGGCGTTCCGGCACGGCCGGATCCACGATCTGCGCACCGGCGACCCCGCCGAGGACGATCCGTTCGGCGGGGCCGTCTGGGGCCCCGGGCGGACGATCCGCGCCCAGGTGCTCTCCCGGCTGCTGCTGGACGGGCCCGCCGCCGTCCCCGGCCGGGTCGCCTCGCTCAAGCTGACCGGCGCCCTGGTCACCGGGCCGCTGCGGCTGGCCGGCGGCACCATCGGGCACTACGTCGAACTGCACGACTGCCGCTTCGACCAGAAGATCCTGATGTCCGAGGCCGAGGCCGGCACCCTGCGCCTGGTCGGCTGCCTGGTCCCCCGGCTGGAGGCCTCCCGGCTGGTCACCTCCGGGGACCTCCACCTGGCCCGCTGCCGCGTCCCGCAGGGCGTCCGGCTCACCGACGCCCGGATCGGCACCGACCTGCTGCTCAACCAGGCCGTCCTGGGCGGCGACCGGTTCGGCCGGGCGCTGTCCGCCGACGGCCTCGCCGTCAGCCAGGACTTCGAGGCCGAACGGCTGGAGGCCACCGGCGAGCTCAGCCTGCGCACCGCCAGGATCGGCGGCCGGCTCTCGCTGCGCGGGGCCCTGCTGCGGGCCGTCCCGGAGAACCCCAACGCGCTCAACGCCCCGCGCATGACCGTCGGCCACACGCTGTACCTCAGCAGCTCCGCCGACCGCGGCTGGACCGACTCGCAGTCCTACTACGGCTCCGGCTACGGCCAGGTCGTCCCGCCGAACGCCGACAGCACGCCGTTCCGCGCGTACGGCCGGGTCCGGCTCTCCGACGGCCGGTTCGAGAACGCCTGCCTGATCTCCGGCGCCGAGTTCCACCTCGGCGAGGGCGACGAACTGGCCCTGCGCCGGATCCAGACCCCCGAACTGCGGTTCACCTGCCGCACCGCGCCCACCGGCACCGTCTCGCTCTCCCGCGCCCGGATCGGCAACCTCGTCGACGCCCCCGACGCCTGGCCGCGGGGCCGGCACCTCGGCCTCACCGGCTTCACCTACGAGTGCCTGCGCCCGGCCGCGCCGTTCACCGTCCAGCAGCGGATCGCCTGGTTGGAGAGCGCCTCGGTGGACTTCCAGCCCGAGTCCTACGAGCAGCTCGCCGCCGCGCTGCGCCGCGACGGCGCCGACGACGACGCCCGCGCGGTGCTCTACGCCAAGCAGCGCCGCCGCCGGCAGACCCTCCCGCTGCCGGCCCGGATCTGGGGCCGGGTCCAGGACGCCACCGTCGGCTACGGCTTCCGCCCCGGCCGGGCGGCGCTCTGGCTGCTGCTCGCCTGGGCGCTCGGCAGCCTCTACTTCGCCACCCACCGGCTCCAGCCGCTCAAGTCCGACGAGCGCCCGCACTGGAACCCGGTGCTGTACGCGCTCGGCCAGCTGCTGCCCGTCGTCGACCTCGGCCAGAGCGGCTGGAACCCCGGCGGCACCGCCCAGTGGGTCTCCTCCGGCCTGGTCATCGTCGGCTGGGTGCTCGCCACCACGGTCGCCGCCGGCGCCAGCCGGATGCTCCAGCGCGGCTAGCCCGGCACCGGCGCGGCACCGGCGCGGCCAGGGCCGTGAAGGCCCGGCGGGGCCGGGGAACTACGCTGTCCGCCGTGACAGAACGGCTTCCGCTCTTCCCGCTGAACACGGTGCTCTACCCGGGCCTGGTGATGCCCCTCAACGTCTTCGAGGAGCGCTACCGCCGTCTCGTCGCCGACCTGCTGGAACAGCCCGAGGACCAGCCGCGCCGCTTCGGCGTGCTCGCCATCAAGGACGGCCGCGAGACCGCCCCGGTCCGCCCCGACGACGGCCCGGCCGGCCCGCTGGACGGCCTCGGCACCGCCACCGGCGACCCGCTGGAGGCGCTCCACCACATCGGCTGCGTGGCCGACGTCACCTCCGTCCAGTTGCAGCCGGACGGCCGCTACGAGCTGCTGGTCACCGGCACCACCCGGTTCTGGCTCCGGTCGGTCGACGTCGGCGGCCCGTACCTGGTCGGCGAGCTCGAACCCATCGAGGAGCGCACCGGCGAGGGCTCCGGCGCGCTGGCCGCCGAGGTCGAGCGGGTCTTCCGCATCTACCAGCGCCGGCTCGCCGGCGCCCGCGAGGCCAGCACCGTCGGCCGCCAGGAACTGCCCGAGGACCCGCAGGTGCTCTCCTACCTGGTCGCCGCGGCCGCCGTCCTGGAGGTCCCGCTCAAGCAGCAGCTGCTGGCCTGCCCCGACAACGCCCAGCGGCTGCGCACCGAGCTCGACCTGCTGCGCCGCGAGACGGCGGTGCTCGGCTGGCTGCCCTCGCTGCCCGCCACCAACCTCACCCGCCAGCCCTTCAGCCCCAACTGATCGCGGAGCCCCCATGGCCAAGAAGCCGAAGAAGGGCGGCCAGGGCACGCCCGCGACGGTCGCCCTGGAGACCGCCGCCGTGCCGTTCACCGTCCACTCCTACGAGCACGACCCGGCCGCCGCCTCCTACGGCGGCGAGGCCGCCGAGGCGCTGGGCGTCCCGGCCGAGCGGGTCTTCAAGACCCTGGTCGCCGACGTCGACGGCGTCCTGACCGTCGGCGTCGTCCCGGTCGCCGGCCAGCTCGACCTCAAGGCCCTGGCCGCGGCGGTGGGCGGCAAGCGCGCCGCGATGGCCGACCCGGCCGCCGCCGAACGCAGCAGCGGCTACGTCCTCGGCGGCATCTCCCCGCTCGGCCAGCGCCGCCCCCTGCGCACCGTCGTCGACGCCAGCGCCCTCACCCACCCCACCGTCTACGTCTCCGCCGGCCGCCGCGGCCTGGAAGTCGAACTCTCCCCCACCCACCTCATCACCCTCACCAACGCCCGCACCGCCCCCATCGCCCGCTGACCCCCGCCCCACACACGTCAGGGGCGCCGGGGGCACCCCCGGCCGGAGCCTGGGGGCGGATCTGCGCGCGACGGAAGGCCCGCAGCCGCACCGTCCCCGCGACCCGAGCCCCCGCCCATCCGTCCGAACCCCGCTCAGCCCTCGCGCCGGTCCTCCACCGGAGCCGGAGCCGGAGCAGCCGGAGCCGGCCCCGGAGCCGGCGCCCCCGCGTCCGCGGCCGGAGGCCCCGGCACCCAGTACGGCGGCGGGTCCTCCTCCCGCTTCCCGAACGCCGCCGACAGCGCCAGCAGCAGCACCATCGCCGCCATCGGCCACGCCAGCACCGCGCCGTACGCCCCGAGGTCGATGTCCGCCTGGAAGTGCCCGCCGTTCCCGACCCGCCGTGCCTCCGCGACCAGGTCGCGGCCCGGCCCGAGCCACCGCCCGAGCCCCCACGCCCCCACCGACGCCAGCAGTCCGCCGACCGCCAGTCCGACCGCCACCGCGATCCCGCCGCCCCGCTTGCGGGTGACCAGGAAGGCCCCCAGCGCGGTCACGATCCCCATCCCCAGCCCGATCAGCACGAACACGCTGTCGGCCCCGGCCCGCTGCTCCCCCTCCGGGTCCCCGTAGAGGATCTTGTTGCCGTCGACCACCAGCGGCACCTTGGGCGCCAGCCAGGCCCACAGCGCACCCATCACGACCCCCAGCACCAGACAGGCCAGCACCGTGGCCGCCCCGATCCTCAGCTCGGGCAGCAGCCGCTGCGCCACCGGCTCCGCCGGCCGCGGCTTCCCGTTCACCAGGTCCGGCCCCGGCGGCAGTGCGTACGGATCGCGCGCGGCGTTCGGAGCGGGCACGGCGTCCGCCGGAGCGGCGTCCGCGGGGTCCGGAGGTGTGTTCGGTACGGTCACGCCCCCCATCGTTTCACGGTCGTGCTCCCCGCGGCCCGGCCACCCACCGACCCCACGCCCTACCGCCGGGTCGCCCGCCGGTACGCCCAGGTGGCGACGGCCAGCGACACCACGCCCACCCCCGCGCACACCGCGAGGTCCCCGACCACGGCCGCCCAGTCGGGCGACGGCTGGAACGTCCGGGCGAACGCCTCCACGGCGTAGGTGGACGGCAGCAGGTCGCGCAGCCACAGCACCGGCTGCGGCAGGTGGTCCACCGGCAGGACGCCGAGCAGCAGCGCCGCCGACATGCCCAGCTGCCCGAGCATGGTGGCGATCTCCTGCTTGGGCGCGAGCAGCCCGCAGGCGGCGCCGAGCCCGGAGAGCGCCGCGCCGGCCAGCGGCACCACCGCGAGCAGCACCCACAGCTGCCCGAGCGGCAGCCCGAACATCACCGCGCCGACCCCCGCCGTGACCAGCGTCCCGGGCAGGGTGAACGAGGCGAAGGCGGCGGCCGAGCCGAGCACCACCGAGGCGGCCGGCACCGGCAGCGTCGCGTAGTGGTCCAGCCCGCCGCTGGCCCGCAGCCGGCCGAAGTACTGGGCGAGCAGGTTGAGCGCCACGAAGGCGACCACCAGCACGCTGGAGCCGGACACCACGTACCGGGCGGCCGAGGTCTGCCCGGCGTCGACGACGCCCCGCATCATCACCAGGATGCCGAGCGACTGGAAGGTGGCCACGAACAGCAGCGGGATCCGCGCCACCCGGGCCCGGGCGAGCTGCGCCCGGTAGACCGCGGCGAGCGCGGGCAGAAGCCGGGCGGCGGGAGCCAGCGGGGCGGGCCCGCCGGCCGCGTCCGGGGTGGTCCGCGGCGGTGCCGAGAGCAGCGTCACTTGGCCAGTCCTCCGTGGCGGCCGCCCAGCTTGAGGTAGGCGTCCTCAAGACTCGGGGTGGCCAGGGTGAAGTCGTCCAGGGCGGCGAAGGCCGGGCCGGTGGTGACGGCGGCGACCAGTTCGCGGGCCTGCTCGGGGGTGGTGCGGACGGTCCAGCGGCGGCCGGTGCGCTCGGCCCGTTCGGCGAGCGCCGCCACCGCGGGGACGGCCAGCGGCGCCTCGTCGCGCCAGACCAGGTCGAGCCGGACGTCGCCGTCGACCAGCGCCTTGAGGCCGCCGGGGGTGTCGCAGGCGATCACCCGGCCGTCGTCGACCACGGCGACCCGGTCCAGCACGGTCTCCGCCTCGATCACGTTGTGGGTGACCAGCAGCACGGTGGCGGAGCGCTCGGCCCGGCGGCGTTCGACCGCCGACCAGACGGACCGCCGGGCGACCGGGTCCATGCCGGTGGTGGGCTCGTCGAGGACGAGCAGCGGCCGGTCGCCGACCAGGGCGGCGGCGAAGCAGGCGAGCCGGCGCTGGCCACCGGAGAGCTTGGCGAGCGGCCGCTGGGCGAGCGGCTCCAGGCCGAGTTCGGTGATCACCTCGTCGGCGGCGGCGCGGGCCGCGGCCCGGCTCAGGCCGCGCAGCCGTCCGGTGGTCTCGGCGGCGAGGGCGACGGTCAGCTCGTCGAGCGCGGTGGACTCCTGGCCGAGGTAGCCGAGCAGCCGGGCGGCCCGTTCGGGGTGCCGGACCACGTCGTGGCCGAGGATCTCGATGCTGCCGGAGTCCGGCCGCAGCAGTCCGGTGAGCTGGCGGACCAGGGTGGACTTGCCGGCGCCGTTGGGTCCGAGCAGGCCGAAGATCTCACCCTGCCGGACGGTCAGGGTGATGCCGTCGTTGGCCCGGATCTCGGTGGCGGAGGCGCCGCGCCCGGCGCGGTACGTCCGGACCAGGTCGCGTACGGCACAGCACGGCGAGGTCTCCTGGGGTGCCCGCCCGGCCGTCTCACTCACGACCGAAGACTCTACGCGGTGCAACGGGCGAACCGGACAACGGGGCCTCCCCCGGGCCCCTCCGGCCCCTCCGGCCCGGTCAGTCGTCGACGACCAGGTCCCCGCCGGGGACCCGGGCGGCGAGTTCCTTCCAGAAGCCCGCCCGGATCGCGTACCGGTCGTGCTCGTCGATCTGGTCGTCCTTGTGCGCCAGCAGCCCGAAGCGGGCGGCGTAGCGCAGCAGCTCGCCGTCGACCCGGTGCGGGATGCGCGGGTAGCCGGGCCACAGCACGGTGAGCCGTTCGGCGTCGCCGATCCGGCTGGTCCAGCGGCGGGCGAAGACCTGGCCGACCTCGTGGGCGTCGCCGCCGATGGAGGTGATGTCCTCCTCGCGGTCGGCCCAGCGCTGTTCGGCGGTGGTGACCTGGGCGAGGGTGGGCAGGCCGTCGCCGGCGGTGACGGCGGGCTCGGTGACGGGCCGGTCGATCCAGCCCCGGTCGGAGGACCAGCGCAGCACCGGGCCGGTCTGCGGCGCCCCGCCGTGCTGCTGGCCGTTCTGCTGCTGGGCGACCGCGGCCTGCCGGTCGGCGCTGCGCCCGGCGAGGTCCTTGGGGGTGGGGACGACCTTCAGCCCGGCGGCGGCCGGCTGGGGGCTGCTCCCGTTGACGGCGGGGGCGGCGGAGGCGGCGACGGCCGCGGGTTCGTCGGGCACCTGGGCCGCGGGCAGCGGGGCCGGCAGGGTGGCGGGGGGCGCGGCGGGCGGGGCGGCGAGGATCTTGGCGATGTCGTGCCGGGCGCCGGGGCTGGGGAAGACGCTGGAGGTGTCGCGCAGGCTGAACGATCCCTCGATCCACTCGCGGTCCAGCACCCGCCGCTCGTCGGCCTCGCCGACCAGGTCCTCGGACTGGTTGAAGTCGCCGTCGGCGGCCTGCAGCGCCCAGAGGTGGACGACGACGCCGTGCTCCTTGGCGGACATCATGCCGGGCAGCAGGTCGCCGTCGCCGGTGATCAGCACGACATCGGCGCAGGCCCGGTTGCGGGCGAGTTCGGAGAGTTCGGCGTGCATCGCGGCGTCGACGCCCTTCTGCACCCAGCGGCCCTCCGCCCGGGTGAGCGCGCCGAGCCGGACGGTGACCCGGGGCAGCACGCGCAGCCGCCGGTGCTCGGGCATCGGGCGACGCTCGGGCGCGGCGTCGAACCAGTAGATCCGCAGCAGCGGCAGGCCGGTCTCGGCCTCGGCGCGCTCGCGCAGGGCGGCGATCAGCGCGATGTGGTCGACGGTGACCTTGGAGCGGGACGGGTCACCGGCGAGCAGGCTGGCGGCGGCGCCCAGCAGGTATCCGGCGTCCACCAGGACGACACAGCGGTCCATCGCGCACCTCTTTCCGCTCGCCCTCGGGGTGGGGCTCCGCCGGGTCCGACGGTGCCTGGGGGCGCGCAGCGCCGGGGTCCGGGCGGCGTGGGGTGAGGGGGTCCCGCAGCCGCCCGATCGTTGGGTCAGCTTTTTCCCCGGGATCCGCCCGCCGAACCTCGGCACCTGCCGCTTTCCCGCACATGGCGCGAGGGCCCCCGTCCGTTCCCGGACGGGGGCCCTCGAAGGGTCTGCGGCGGCTCAGCCCTTGAGCTCGGCGGCGACCAGCTCGGCCAGCTGGACGGCGTTGAGCGCGGCGCCCTTGCGCAGGTTGTCGTTGGAGACGAACAGCGACAGGCCGTTCTCCACCGTCTCGTCGACGCGGATGCGGCCGACGTAGCTCGGGTCCTGGCCGGCGGCCTGGAGCGGGGTGGGGATCTCGCTCAGCTCGACGCCGGGGGCGCCGGTGAGCAGCTCGACCGCGCGCTCGGGGCTGATCGGGCGCTCGAAGCGGGCGTTGATCTGCAGCGAGTGGCCGGAGAAGACCGGGACGCGCACGCAGGTGCCGGCCACCTTCAGCCCGGGGATGCCGAGGATCTTGCGGCTCTCGTGGCGGAGCTTCTGCTCCTCGTCGGTCTCGTTGGAGCCGTCCTCGACGATCGCGCCGGCCAGCGGCACCACGTTGAAGGCGATCGGGCGCCGGTAGACCTTGGGCTCGGGGAACTCGACCGCCGAGCCGTCGTGGGCGAGGGCGGCGGCGCCGTCCACGACCTTGGCGGCCTGGTCCCGCAGCTCGGCCACGCCGGCCACGCCGCTGCCGGAGACGGCCTGGTAGGTGGAGACGACGAGGGCGGCGAGACCGGCCTCCTCGTGCAGCGGGCGCAGCACCGGCATGGCGGCCATCGTGGTGCAGTTCGGGTTGGCGATGATGCCCTTGGGGCGGTCGGCGATCGCCTCGGGGTTGACCTCGGAGACGACCAGCGGGACCTCGGGGTCGCGGCGCCAGGCGGAGGAGTTGTCGATGACGACGGCGCCGGCGGCGGCGACCTTGGGGGCGAGCGCCTTGGAGGTGGCGCCGCCGGCCGAGAAGATCACGATGTCCAGGCCGGTGTAGTCGGCCGTGGCCGCGTCCTCGACGGTGACCTCGGTGCCCTTCCAGGGCAGCGTGCGCCCGGCCGAGCGGGCCGAGGCGAACAGCCGCAGCCGCTCCACCGGAAGGTCGCGCTGGGCCAGGATCTCGCGGACCACGCCGCCCACCTGGCCGGTGGCCCCGACAATGCCGATCTTCATCCGACTACTCCTCTTTGACTCTCGCTACTCACAGCCGCACTCCGCCCATCATGCCTTGTCAAGGGCACCGAACGGCCCGGCATTCCATCCTGTGGTCCTCAGTGGTCCAGACCACTGGTGAGTTCCAGCGCCGCCGCGACCTCCGCCGGCCCGGCCGGCAGCAGCGGCAGCCGGACGTCCGGCGTCGGGATCCGTCCCTGCGCGTGCAGCACGCCCTTGACCACCGCCGGGTTCGGCGCGGCGAAGGCCGCCACCGCCAGCGCGGTCAGCCGGTGGCCCAGCTCCCGGGCGCGCGCCACGTCCCCGGAGCGCCACGCCCCGGCCAGCTCGACGAAGCGCGCGGTGGCCAGGTGCGCGGAGGCCAGGATGCCGCCGTCCGCGCCCAGCGCCAGCAGCGGCGCCAGGACGGCGTCGTCCCCGCCCAGCACCGAGAACCCGGCCGGCGCGGCGGCCAGCAGCTCCACCGCCGCCTGGTCCACCCCGCCGGTCGCGTACTTGACGCCCACCACGTTCGGCAGCGCGGCCAGCTCCAGCAGCGCGGCGCCCGACAGCGCCTGCCCGGTCCGGTACGGGATGTGGTAGACGACCAGCGGTACCGAACTGGCCTCGGCCAGCGCCCGGAAGTGCGCCACCGTCCCGGCCTCACCCGGCCGGACGAAGGACGGCACGGTGACCAGCGCGCCCGCCACCCCGGGCACCCGCCCGGCCAGGGCGGCCAGCTCCTCGGCGGCCGCGGCGGTGCCCGGCCCGCCCGCGCCGACCAGCAGCGGCACGCCGCGCGCCGCGCAGACCGCCGCGCAGACCTCGGTGACCGCGCGCCGCTCGTCCGCGCTCAGCGCGGCCGGCTCGCCGGTGGTGCCGAGCGCGACCAGCCCGGCCGCGCCCTCGTCGAGCACCGAGCCGGCCAGCTTCTCCAGCGCGTCCAGCGCCACCGAGCCGTCGGCCGCGAACGGGGTGACCAGCGGGACGTGAATGCCCTTGAGTTCCATGCCCACGATCCTCGGGTCCATCGATCCCGCAGGTCCAGTTCATGTTTCCGAAGCTTCTCGTAAGCTGAGCCGATGCTCGACGTCCGACGCCTGCGCCTGCTGCGCGAACTCGCCCACCTCGGCACCATCGCCGCCGTCGCCGAGGCGCTCAGCTTCAGCCCTTCGGCGGTCTCCCAGCAGCTGTCCGTCCTGGAGAAGGAGGCCGGTGTCCCGCTGCTGGAGCGCACCGGCCGCCGGGTCGCCCTCACCCCGGCCGGGCGCAACCTGGTCCGGCACGCCGAGGCCGTGCTGGAGCGGCTGGAGCAGGCGGACGCCGAACTGGCCCACGCCCGCGAGGGGCTGGCCGGCCCGCTGCGGATCGGCACCTACCCGTCGGCCGCCCGCGCGATCATCCCCGCCGTCCTCGCCGAACTGGCCGGCTGGCACCCGGGGCTGGAGCCGATGGTCACCGAGGTCGACCCGGCCGAGGTCGCGGCGGCGCTGCGCGCGGGCGAGCTGGACGTGGCGCTGGTGCACGAGTACGACCTGGTGCCCGCCGATCCGGAGCCCGGCCTGGCGGTGACCCGGCCGATCTTCACCGAGCCGATGTACCTGGCGGCCCGCGTCCCCGGCGCCGTGGCCGACCAGCGCGCCGAGCCGTGGATCCTCGCCCCGCCGGGCACCCTGTGCCACAGCATGGCCGTCCGGGCCTGCGAGGCCGCGGGCTTCGCGCCCCGGATCCGCCACCAGATCGACGACTTCGCCACCGTGCTCGCCCTGGTCGCGGCCGGCCAGGGGGTGGCGCTGGTCCCCCACCTCGGCATCGACCGGCCCCCGCCGGGGGTCGTCCTCACCCGGCTGCCGATGTACCGCCGCACCCGGACCGCCTTCCGCGCCGGCGCCGGCGCCCACCCGGCGATCTCCGCCTTCGTCTCCGCCCTGCACACCGCCGTCCCGGCCCCGCTGCGCAACTCCGCGTAGCGGGGAGCGCCCGCACCCGACCGGGTGCGGGCGCCCGCCGGCAGGACCCGCTCCCGGGGTCAGCCCGCCCCGTTGCCCGCCAGGCAGCTCGGGCCGAGCAGCTGCTTCAGGTCCCCGAACAGCGCCGGATCCGACTTCACCCGGTGCCGGTCGAGCCGCAGCACCGTCGTCCTGCTCCGCGCCTCCAGCCGGACCCGCACCTCGGTGGTCCCCCGGTGGCTGCTCAAC
Organism: Kitasatospora sp. NPDC097605; assembly: GCF_040302725.1. NCBI lineage: Bacteria > Bacillati > Actinomycetota > Actinomycetes > Kitasatosporales > Streptomycetaceae > Kitasatospora > Kitasatospora sp. NPDC097605. Next base: position 182,579 of record NZ_JBEOSF010000009.1, read on the forward strand.
ACCTCGCCGAGGCGCGCCACCAGCGGGGGCGTCACCTTCCCGCTCGGGATGTTGATGATGATCGGAGCCTCGGCGTGCGCGTTCGACAGGTCCGGAACCGTCAGCTCCATCCCCATCAGCCGCGGCACGTCCTCCCGCTTGTCCAGCTTGCCGCGGACGAACACCACCGCGTCCTCGACCAGCTGCGAGGAGACCAACTGGTAGCTGGCCGGGAAGAACATGCAGTCGATCGAGCCCGCGAGGTCCTCGACCGTGGCGATCGCCCAGGCGTTGCCCTGCTTGGTCATCTTCCGCTGGAGGCCCGAGATGATGCCGCCGATGGTGACGATCGTCCCGTCCGGGCGCTCGGCGAGGTCCGCGACCGCGCAGTCCGCCTTGTCGGCGAGCACGTGCTCGATGCCGTGCAGCGGGTGCGAGGAGACGTACAGGCCGAGCATCTCCCGTTCCTGGGTGAGCAGGAAGGACTTCTCCCACTCGTCCTCGGAGAAGACCACGTCCAGCCCGAAGCTCGGTTCGTCGCTCGCCGTGTCGCCGCCGAAGAGGTCGAACTGCCCCTCGGCCTCCTTGCGCTTGATGCCGACGACGTTGTCGATCATCGGCTCGAACTGCGCGGTCAGGCCCTTGCGGGTGTGCCCGAGCGAGTCGAAGGAACCGGCCTTGATCAGCGATTCGACGGTCCGCTTGTTGCAGACCACCGACTCCACCTTCTCCAGGAAGTCCGGGAAGGAGGAGAACTTCCCCTTGGTCCTGCGGGTCCGGATCATCGACTCCACGACCGGGCCGCCGACGTTGCGGATGGCGGTCAGGCCGAACCGGACGGTGGTGTCACCGTGCGGGGTGAAGTCCGCGTCCGACTCGTTGACGTCCGGCGGCAGGACGTTGATGCCCATCTTGCGGCACTCGTTGAGGTAGACGGCCGACTTGTCCTTGTCGTCCTTCACCGAGGTCAGCAGGCCGGACATGTACTCGGCCGGGTAGTTGGCCTTGAGGTACGCCGTCCAGTACGAGACCAGGCCGTAGCCCGCCGTGTGCGCCTTGTTGAACGCGTAGCCGGAGAAGGGGACGAGGACGTCCCACACCGCCTGGATCGCCGCGTCCGAGTAGCCGCGCTCCCGGCAGCCCTTCTGGAACGGGACGAACTCGGCCTCCAGGATCTCCTTCTTCTTCTTGCCCATCGCGCGGCGCAGCAGGTCGGCCTGGCCGAGCGAGTAGCCGGCCAGGATCTGCGCGGCCTTCTGCACCTGCTCCTGGTAGACGATCAGGCCGTAGGTGGGCCGGAGCACCTCCTCCAGGGGCTTCTCCAGCTCCGGGTGGATCGGGGTGATCTCCTGCTGGCCGTTCTTGCGCAGCGCGTAGTTGGTGTGCGAGTTGACGCCCATCGGACCGGGCCGGTACAGCGCCAGCACCGCGGAGATGTCCTCGAAGTTGTCGGGCTTCATCAGGCGCAGCAGCGAGCGCATGGGGCCGCCGTCGAGCTGGAAGACGCCGAGCGTGTCGCCGCGCGCCAGCAGTTCGTAGGTCGGCTTGTCGTCCAGGGGCAGCTCAAGAAGGTTGATCTTGACGCCCTTGTTCTTCTCGATCGCCTTGACGGCGTCGTCCATGATCGTCAGGTTGCGCAGGCCGAGGAAGTCCATCTTGAGGAGGCCGAGGCCCTCACAGGTGGGGTAGTCGAACTGCGTGATGGTGACGCCGTCGGTGTGCCGGGTCCAGACCGGGATGTGGTCGGTCAGCGGCTCGGCGGACATGATGACGCCGGCCGCGTGCACACCGGGCTGGCGGATCAGACCCTCGATGCCGCGCGCGGTGTCGATCACCTTGCGCACGTCGGGGTCGGTCTCGTACAGCCCGCGGATCTCGCCGGCCTCGCTGTAGCGCGGGTGGCTGCTGTCGGTGATGCCGGACAGCGGGATGCCCTTGCCCATGACGTCCGGCGGCATCGCCTTGGTGATCCGGTCGCCCATCGCGTAGGGGTAGCCGAGGACCCGCGAGGAGTCCTTGATGGCGGCCTTCGCCTTGATGGTGCCGTAGGTGACGATCATGGCGACCTTGTCGGACCCCCACTTCTCCGTCACGTACCGGATCACGTCACCGCGCCGGCGCTCGTCGAAGTCGATGTCGACATCGGGCATGGAGATGCGCTCGGGGTTGAGGAAGCGCTCGAAGATCAGGCCGTGCGGGATCGGGTCGAGGTCGGTGATGCCCATGGCGTACGCGACCAGCGAGCCGGCCGCCGAACCACGGCCGGGGCCCACCGCGATGCCCTGGCTCTTCGCCCACATGATGAAGTCGGCGACCACGAGGAAGTACGCCGGGAACCCCATCTGGATGATGGTGTCCATCTCGTACTCGGCGAGCTTGCGGTGCTCCTCGTCGTACCCGTTCGGGAAGCGCCAGTCCATGCCCTCCCAGACCTTGGACTTGAAGAAGTCCGCCTCGGACTCGAAGCCCTCCGGGATCGGGAAGCGCGGCATCAGGTTGCGGAACTGGAACATGCCCTCGGTGTCGACCCGCGAGGCCACCAGCAGCTGGCTGTTGCGGCAGCCCTCCTGCCAGGCGTCCGACTGGTCCAGGGCGTACATCTCGGCGGCCGACTTGATGTAGTAGCCGGTGCCGTCGAACCGGAAGCGGTCCGGATCGGAGAGGTTCTTGCCGGTCTGCACGCAGAGCAGCAGGTCGTGGGCTCCGGCGTCGGCCTCGGTGGTGTAGTGCGAGTCGTTGGTGACGACCGGCGGGATGCCGAGCTTCCTCCCGATCTCGATCAGCCCGTCGCGGACCCGCTTCTCGATGTCGAGGCCGTGGTCCATCAGCTCCAGGAAGTAGTTGTCCTTGCCGAAGATCTCCTGGTACTCGGCGGCCGACCGCAGCGCCTCGTCGAACTGGCCGAGGCGCAGCCGGGTCTGCAGCTCGCCGGAGGGGCAGCCGGTGGTGGCCATCAGGCCGCCGGACAGCTCGGAGATCAGCTCCTTGTCCATCCGGGGCCACTTGACCAGCCAGCCCTCGGAGTAGGAGCGCGAGGTCAGCTTGAAGAGGTTGTGCAGGCCCTCCTTGTTCCGGGCCCAGATGGTCTTGTGGGTGTAGGCACCGGACGCCGAGACGTCGTCCTTCTTCTGGTGCGGCTGGCCCCACAGGATGCGCTTGGTGTTCGAACGGGACTCCGGGGCGACGTACGCCTCGATGCCGATCACCGGGGTGATGCCGGCGGCGGTGGCCTGCTTGTGGAACTCGGCCGCGCCGTACATGTTGCCGTGGTCGGTCATCGCGACATGGGTCTGGCCCAGCCGCTCGACCTCCTTGAACATCTGCTTCAGCCGGGCGGCGCCGTCCAGCATCGAGTACTCGGTGTGAACGTGCAGATGCGCGAACGGCTGATCGCTCAAGGCGGGGCCTCCGTAGGCTCGGTGCTGGCAGGTGGGCCGGCGAACGCGCAGGTCACAGAAGGTGCCGGAAACAGTTGCGGCCCGAGCCACCGACGGGGCCCGGACCAGCACTCACACGTTCACGTTCCTACTCTAGCCTCCTGGGGCAGCTCCGTTCCCGGCCACCCGCCGAGCCCGAAGGATCCCGAATGTCGCACCAGCCGCACCCCGCCACCGACCGCGCCGAGGCCGTACTCGGCGTCTTCGACACGGCCTTCGGCGACCTCCTCGCCCAGGACCCGGCGGCCTTCCGGGTGAAGTTCCGGAAGATGGCCGCCTCGGCGTTCGCCTTCTACCGGGGCACCGCCGCCCTCTACTACGCCGACCTCACCAGCGCGCCGTTCGATTCCTTCGGCGCGCCCTTCCTGGACGAGCGCACCAGCCGGGTCTGGATCCACGGCGACCTGCACGCGGAGAACTTCGGCACCTACCTCAACGCCGAGGGCCGCCTGGTCTTCAACGTCAACGACTTCGACGAGGCCTACGTCGGCGCCTTCACCTGGGACGTCCAGCGCCTCGCCGCCTCGCTGGCGCTGATCGGCTACGCCAAGGCGCTCTCCGACGCGACCATCACCGAACTGGTCACCTCCTTCGCCGACGCGTACCGCCACCGGATCTCGGCCCACGTCACCTCGGGCGACGCCGACCCGTACACCCTGGACACCACCGGCGGCCCGATCCTCACCACCCTCCAGCAGGCCCGCCTGCGGACCCGGGTCTCGCTGCTGGACGGCGACACCGTGGTCGAGGGCTACGACCGCCGCTTCCGCCTGGGCGGGGGCGCGATCGAGCTGGACGAGCCCACCAAGGCCGAGGTCCTCGCCGCCTTCGAGGAGTACCTCGCCACCCTGCCGCCGGCCTCCCGCACCCGCCCGGCCGCCCTGCGGGTCAAGGACGTGGTCGGCCGCCGGGGCATCGGCATCGGATCGGCGGGCCTGCCCTCCTACAACGTCCTCCTCGAAGGCCACACCGACGCCCTTGAGAACGACGTGATCATCTACATGAAGCAGGGCCAGACCCCCGCCGTGTCGCGCCACGTCACCGACCCCGCCATCGCCGGCTACTTCGAGCACGAGGGCCACCGCACGGTGATCTCCCAGCGCGCCCTCCAGTCCCACAGCGACCCCTGGCTCGGCTACACCACCCTGCGCGGCCGCGGCCAGCTGGTCGCCGAGGTGTCCCCGTACGCCACCGACCTCGACTGGCGCGACCTCAACGAACTGCCCGACCTGCTGACGGTGACCGAGTACCTGGGCCGCGCCACAGCGACCATGCACGCCGCCGCCGACGAGTCCTCCAGCGGCCACACCCTGGTCCCGTTCTCCACGGAGCACGCCATCCACGAGGCCATCGCCCGCGACGAGGCCGGCTTCACGCAGATGCTCGTCGACTTCGCCCACACCTACGGCGCCCGCGCCCGCGCCGACCACCAGCTCTTCGTCGACCTCTACCGCAACAACCGCATCCCGGGCCTGTAGCCCTACCTTGTCAGGGCCGCCAGCCGCTCCCCGGCGGCGGCCCTGACCGCCTCCGCCTCCAGCAGGTCATCTCGGAGGTACTCCAACCTCCCCCTCACCTCCACCCCGTCCGGAGCCCGCTCCACCCCCATCAACCGCGCGGCCTCCTCACAGTCCCAGAGACACTCCGCATAGATCCCGTCCAACCCCGCCGGCTCAATGGCCGCCAACGCCTCCAGGTACCCCACCCGCTCGTGCGAATGCGGCGTCCACAACCAGAACCGCCGGAGCAACGACACCGCGCCCCTGGCCTCCGTCCCGAACCCGGCCAGAGCCCGCGCGGTGTGCACCGGCCCGCACCACCGCTTCTCCACCCAGTCCCGCTCCAGCCGCCCCACCAGCGCCTCGACGTCCCCCTCGACGTCCGCGCCCTCCTCGTGCCGCCGCCCCTCGGCCTCCGCGGCGACCTCCACCCCGACCCCGGTATCCCGCACCAACCGCGCCAGATAGAGGGCCCGCTGATCGGCCTCGTCCCACCGCCAGTCCCACCGGACGCACGCCTCGACCACCTCGGCGGTCCCCCGCGGATCCTCGGCCACCATCCGCGCCCCGAGCCCCCGCCCCCGCTGCACCATCCCGATCAACGACCCCGCCGGCGCATACCGCCCATCACTCATCCTCGTCACACCCCCATCCTCCCCCGCCCAAATCCACCAGCGCGCACACCACCTTCCCCTCTGGCAATGGCTCCCACCACCAGCACCGCGACAGCCGCCTCACCAGGCCCAGCCCCCGCCCATGTTCGTCGCGATCGCCCCGAACCCGCCCGCCGAAGAACCCCGGGTGGGAGTCGCTGACCCGAATCTCCACCGCCCCCGGCGGATCCATCCGAAGGGAGATACCAACCACAAGCCCACTGGCATGCGTGATCGCATTGGTCACCAGCTCGGTGACAACCAGCTCGACCTCAAGGAGGTCGCCCAGCTCGGAGACCCAAGCCCCGATCTCCGCAACCGCCCTGTGCCGGACATAGCAGACAGCCTCCTCCCGCGACGGGACGAGCCACGAGACCTGCCGGGATTCGCTCTTGGTGAGCAGCATCGAGTCACTCCTGTGAGATCACACACGAAGGAGGCAAGGCGAACCAGAAGCCGTATCCGGCCCATCGCAATTCGCCACATCGAGCACCATGCCCCCAAGGTCATCGAGTGGGCAATATTCCCATCAAATATTTCCCCCTTGTGGGTTACCCAGCCGTCTCCGGATGGCACACTGCTGCCATGGCATGGAAGAGGAACCCAGCCCCACCATCGGTGTACCGACGTCAGCTCTCCGCCCGCTTCAAGGAGTTGAGGAGTCAGGCTGGCCTGACTCTGACCGAGGTGTCCGCCATAGTGGAGGTCAGCCAGGGCTCGCTGAGCCGCATCGAGACCGGGGACCGCGGCACAACCCCGGTGCTGGCCAAGGCCCTTCTGGACTGCTACGGCATAACCGATCCCGCAGCCCGCGAGGACGTCCTCGACCTGGTCCGCGCCGACGCGGCGCAGCGACAGCCGTGGTGGAAGAAGTACTCCGCCGTCATCAACACGACGAAGTACGGCGGCTACCTCGCCTTGGAGTCCAGCGCAGACTCCCTCCGGACCTACGAGACTGAACTCGTGCCCGGTCTTCTGCAGACCGAGGAGTATGCGCGCCAGGTGATCGGCAACATGCGCTTCGACCTCGACCCGCACCAGGTCGAAGCGCTGGTGCAGGTTCGGATGGGCCGCCGCGAGCTGCTGGCGGGCGACAACGCCATCAAGTTGTGGGCGGTGATCGACGAAGCGGCCTTCCGCAGGGTCCCGGACCCGGCCGTGCTCGATGGCCAGCTTGAGCATCTACTTCAGATGATGACCGAGACGAACATCACCGTGCAGCTCCTGCCCTTCAGCGCCGGTTTCCACCCAGGGCTGGACGGCCCGTTCGTCCTGATGGGCTTCCCCGACCCCAATCCAGAGGTCGTGTGGATGGAAAATGGCCCCAACTCGGTGTACTTCGAAGGCGTTGAAGAGGTGACCCATTACACGGAAGTGTTCGATCACCTGCGTGCTCGCGCCCTCGGCCCACCGGAGACCCATGCTTATCTGACCAGCATGCTCAAGGAGAACCGCACGTGACCAACAAGCCCGACCCCGCCGAGATCGACTTCTCCGACGTCACCTGGGAGAAGTCCCCGTTCAGTGGCGGCAGTGACAACTGCGTGGAGTTCGGCGCCGTTGGCCGGTACGTCGCCATCCGCGACTCCAAGAACCCCACGCAGGCCCCGCTCGTCTACACCCGCGCCGAGATCGGCGCCCTCCTCGACGGCGCGAAGTTCGGTGCCTTCGACCACCTGCGCTGAGTCCGCCCCACACACGCACAATCCGGCCGCCTTCGTCGCACACGACGAAGGCGGCCGGGTCCCCTCTGGGCCGCTGCAGGGCTCAAGGTGAACCGGCGCTTTCGACCGGGCACGGAAGCCCCGACCAGATCCTGTTCGAGCACACGATCATGTACCGCCCGACGGGGACTCCTCCGGGCCCCACTCGTACCGGATTCGCTGTTGGCGGTTGTCAGCTGGCCAGCGCCTCGCCGAGTCGGGCGTGTGCCGAGCCGGACAGCGCTTGGTGGAGGCTCTCCGCTCGCGTACGGACCAGTCCGTCACGGTACGCCTGCGGAAGTTGTTCCCACACGTCCACGGCCATGGCGGCTGCGGCAGCGGAATCGCCGTCGGTGTTGAGGCAGATCGCGGTGTCCATCGCCAGCAGGGCCCTGGTCATCACGGAGGGTGAGCGGGTGAGGGCGAGGGCGGCTTCCTGTTCGGCGTACGCCTCGCGGGTCTGTCCCAGGAGGGTGAACGCCTGGGAGAGGTGGACGTGGTGCTTCTGGAGGGGGTAGCCGAACCAGGTGTCGGCGGACTGGGCGGTGTCCAATTGCCCGGCGACGGTGCGGGCGTCGGTGACCGCGCGCAGTGCGCCCTGCCGGTCGCCGACGGCGGCGAGGGCGCGCGCGGTGACGGCGGCGGCCAAGGCCGCCGCGGCTGTGGGGGTCCGGCCGGCCTCGGTGCGGGCGCGGACGGCCAGCTCGGCGGCGGTGTTCGGGGCGCCGTAGTTGAGGGGCACCATCGCGTGCCTGGCCAGGACCCAGGCGAGCATGTGCCGGTCGCCGGACTCACGGGCGGCCTGTTCGGCAGTGGCGAACCAGCCGTGCGCGTCGCGCTGGTCGCCGCGGTCGTGCTGGATGATCGCCACCAGGCCGGTGATCCCGGCGGCGGTGCGGGCGAGGTCCGCCCTGGTGGCGGCGGGGTGTGGCCGTCCCAGGACGTCCCGCAGAAGGTCGAGGTCCTCGCGCATGTGGGCGAGGACGGCGCCGGGAGGGCGTCCGTGGTAGCCGCCGCGGTGGCGCTCGAACGCCCCGTCCAGGTAGGCGAGGTCGCCGGCGTCGGAACCGGACAGCCCGGCGTTGATGCCCTGTCTGGCCTCCGCGATGCCGGGCAGGGCGACCGATCCGGTCGCCGCCGCCGCCACGCCGAGGAACTGCCGCCGCTTCACGTCCTTGCCGTCCTTCCCTCCGCTGCCGGCCGCCTGCTGCTGCCTGCGCCAGCGCCTGGATACCCCCACCGCACGGACGATCTCCTCGACCGTCTGTCCGTATCCGTCGGCCAGCAGTTGGTGCCACCTCGGGACCGGGAGACGACGTTCGGTCTCCCACCGCTTCAGGTTCTCGGGGTCGAACCACTCGCCCCCTTGAAACTGGCACAGGTGCTGAGCCTGTTCCTCGCGGGTGCGATCGGCGGTTTCCCTGATGTTCCTCAGCAGGGCGCCGATGCCGTCTGCTGCCATCATGCCCGTCCCCCAAGCATTCACCTGTCGAGTGCCCGATCCTGGCCCCCCTAAGCGGCCCCCTGCGCGGAAATGCACCCCTTCCTGGCACCAGAGGTCGTAGCCGGGACGGAGTTGACTGTTCATCAGCCAACTGGTCGAGCGGGCAAAGCTGGAGCCTTCCCAGCACGCGGTCCTCCCACGCTTCCCGGCAGCCCGACCCCTCCGAAGGGTCCCTCCTCGTGGTCATGCACTCCCATGTCTTCTTCCTCGCCAGAGACCCGGTCTCCGTGCCCATCGCCCGCCGCAGGGTACGGGCCCGCGTCGTCGACTGGGGCGTCCGGCTCGACGAGGACTCCCGGCTCGCGCTCGACACGGTCACCTCCGAGCTGGTGGCCAACGCCGTACAGCACTCCTGCCGGCCGATGCTCACCGTCGCTGTCCACACGAACGTCCGGCAGCGGCGGGCCCTGGTCGAGGTCTACGACGGCTCGACCGCCCTGCCCCGGCGGCGCCGGGCCGGCGCGGACGCGGAAAGCGGCCGGGGCCTGGAACTGGTCGAGCACCTGGCCGTGGCCCACGGAGCGGAGCGGACCGAGCAGGGCAAGCGGGTCTGGGCCGAGCTGGCCCTGCCCGACCAGCCGGTGACCCGGCGCCAGATCCTCGCCGGTCCGCGCCGCGCTGTCCGGGCCGCTCTCCGCTCGCTCGGCCGCCGTGGCCGGCCGCCGATACGGACGCCGCACCACTCCGGGACCACCAGACCCGCCGTCCCCGCCCGGTAGCAACCCCGTCATGAAGGGACCAGCCTCGATGACCAGCACGACCAGTGCCGACGGCATCCTCGGCCGCCGCGGACTGCGGACCGGCATCGAGTGGTCCACCCCCGCGGCGGCCCGCGCCCGCGCCACCCAGCTCGTCGCCGAGCACCGCGCCCAGCGGCGGGAGATCGTCCGCAACCCGCACCTGAGCGCCGAGTGGGCCCGCGCCGCCGTTCGCGCCCCCCGACTGGTGGCGGCCGTCCGGGAAGCGATCGGCCCGGACATCGCGGTGGAGAACACGTTCCTCGTGGTGAAGTGGCCGCACCGGGCGTTCGAGATCCCCTGGCACCAGGACGGCATCGACGCCCGCGTCGAACTCGACCCCGACCACTCCGTCTCCGCGTGGCTGGCCCTCAGCGACGCCACCCTCGACAACGGCTGCCTGCACGCCGTGGTCGGCTCCCAGCACTTCGGCCACCTGCCGTTCTCCTCCGAGGCCGAGCACGGCGCCGAACGCGGCCGGGCCGACCAGGCGACCGGCTTCACCGCCGACGCCTCGACCGCACTGCCCCTGCCGGCCGGGTCCGCCCTGCTGATGGACAGCCGCCTGCTGCACCGCTCCACCACCAACGCCGGCGACGGCGCCCGCGTGGGCCTGAACGTCCGCTACGTCGCGCCGGGCGGCATCCGCCGCCGCGACCCCCAGAGCCCCAGCCTGGACCCGGTCACCGGGACGAGCTGGTAGCACCACCCAAGGGATCCACACCCCACCGAGAGGAGCACAACGACGTGACCATCCTCGACGAGATCGCCACCCGCGAGGACCTGGTGACCCGGGTCCGCGTCCTGACCGGGGAGGACGCCGACGCGGCCCGCCGCGCCGACAAGACCCCGATCGCCAAGTCCGACTGCACCTACTACTGCCCCGACGCGGCGACCGTCGAGCGGTGCATCCAGTCCTTGCGCGAGTCCGACGAGCGCCTGCGCAACCGCCCCGAGGAGCTCATGCTCTGGGACTGGCAGTGCACCTACTGGGAGGCCGAGCCCGGTAACCCCAACGGTGGCGGCACCGTCATCCTCGGCGTCGCCTGGTACGACCGGGCGTTCTTCGACGACCGGCGCGACGCCTGGTTCGGCGCGATGCACCAGCGGATCTACAAGGACCTCGGCATCCCGCTGGAGGACATCGCCGTCACCCACTGGCAGCTGATCGCGAGCTGACCTGAGCACCACCCGCACGAAGGCCGGGCCCCGCACCGCGGGGCCCGGCCCGTCCTCAGTCGCGGGCCGCCAGCTCCGGCACCGGCTCGGCATCCGGCAGCGGCCGGCGCCCCCGGACCAGGGCCGACACCAGCACGGCACCCGCCCCGCCGACCACCGCCACCGCCAGGCCGCCGCCCAGGAACGCGGCCCTCGGGCCGCCGGCGGCCAGGGCGGGGACGAACAGCATCGAGACCGTCCCGCAGGAGCGGATCACGGTCAGGTCCACCGTCAGCAGCCGCCTTCGGGCGGCCGGAGGGAACAGCGCGAAGTGCGTGGACAGCGCGATCTGCAAAAACGGCGACACCGCCCCCGACAGGACGGACAGCGCCAACAGCACCGGCAGCGACCCGGCCAGTCCGGTGGCGGCCAGCACCAGCCCGGACACGGCCCACGCCCCGCAGTACACCGCCGTCAGCGGCCCGGGCAGCCGCACGTTCCCGGCCACCAGATTGCCCGCCAGGGCCCCGGCGCCGGTGCAGGCCAGCACCGCCGCGTAGGCGGAGGCCCCGGCGCCGAGCCGACCGGCCAGCAGTGCGGGCATCGCCAGCGACACCGCCCCGGCGAAGATCCCGATCCCGTGCACGGCCAGCACCACCCCGGTGTCCGGATGTGTTCGCACGAGCGACCAGGCGCCCGGCCTCACCCCCGCCGCCGGCGGTCCGGCCTGCGGAACGGATCCGGCGGGCAGCCGGACGCGGGCGGCCAGCAGCACCAGGGCGAGGGCGGAGAGCGCGAACGTCGCCGCGTCCATCCAGAACAGCCCGGCCAGCGGCATTACCGCCAGCAGCAGCCCGGCGGCCCCCGGGCCGGCGATCCGGGCGATCCGGCCGGTCAGGTCCATCAGCCCGCTCACGGCCTGGACCTCACCCGGCCGCACCAGGTCCGGCACCATCGCGCCGAGGTTCGGGTCGAACAGGGCCCCGCCGACTCCCAGCAGGGCGGCCGAGGCGATCAGGCCCGCCGTGCCGAACTCGGACCACGCCCACGGCAGCGCGGCCACCAGGACCAGCCGCACCACGTCCACCGCCGCCAGCGCCCGCAGCGACGCGAACCGGTCCATGATCCGGCGTCCCGCGGTGCCCAGCACGATGTACGGCAGCGACTCGGCGACGGCCACCAGCCCCATCGCCCCGGCGCCCGCGTGTTCCCACGCCATCCACATCACGGCCATGGCGTACAGCCGGTCACCGAACACCGACGCCGTCTGCGCTCCCCACAGGAGAAGCACAGGCCCACGCCGCAGCAACCGCATGTACCGCATGATCAAACTCCGCCCTGGAAGCATGAAGTCCCGGCAGGCGTCAGCCACCGGGAACTCCCCACACCCTAGGGCAACTTGAAGCCCCGCCGACGCAGGCGCCCCGGCCGCCGTCCCGCCGACAGCGGCCACATCCACCACTCGCACCCGGCCCCGGGATCGGGCAGGCTGACTACCAGGAGACTGCCCGGACGGCGGCCACCCCGGAGGGACTTCCGTGCACCCACTGATCACCAAGCTCGGCCTGGACGGCGACCCGAAGCTCCTGCACGAGCGACGCGGCACCACCTTCTTCAAGGTCGGCGACACCTCCCTGAAGATCACCAGCGGCATCATGGCCGGCCGCGAAGGCGAGGTCCTGGCCGCCCTCGGCGCCGACCACTACCGGGCCCACGGCCAGTACGGGGACGGCACCTGGCTGACCATGCGATGGATCGACGGCACCAGCCTCTGGGACGCCCTGGAACCCGCCCACCGCGGCAACGACACCCCCGCCACCCGCCGCTCGATCCTCACCGCCGCCGCCGAAGCCGCGGAAGCCCTCGCCGACCTCCACGCCGCCGGCTGGACCCACGGCGACCTCCAGCCCGACCACATCGTCTTCGACGGCCAGGCCGTGCGGATCATCGACCTGGCCTGCGCCCAGGGGCCGGTCCCGGTGCCGTTCTACGCCCACCGAGGCGGCATGACCCACACCACCGCCCCCGAGGTCGCCACCCTGATCCTCGACACCACCGACCACATCACCACCACGCCCGAGGCGGACGTTTGGTCGCTGGCCGCCTCCCTGTTCTGGGCGTGGACCCGCACCCCGCCCACCGACTACCGAGATCCCCAGAACCACCGCCCAGACCTCCTCGCCGACATTGCGGTCGGTCGCCGCCACGACCTCGCCGCCGTTCAGCCCTGGCCTTTCCCCACTTTCGAGGACGCTCTGCGAGCCGGCCTCGCCCACGAATCCGGGCAACGGCCCACCGCCAAGGCACTGGCCCGCTTGCTCCGCTCCGTCCTGGCCATGGACGACGCCGCGGAATCCGGCTGACCAAGGGAACGCGTGTCCGGCCAGGCCGGGCCGGACAACGCGCTCACTCCCACCGTGCCCCCTTCCAGCACTGGGACTCTCTCAGCCTTCCCTGCGCGGGAAGTCGGCCCGGCCGACTTCCTGCGCCGGGGGTCCGGGCTAGGCGGCGTCCAGCTCCGCAAGGAAGTCGAGGGCCACGGCCCACGCGCGCTCGGCGGCCTCGGCGTCGTAGTCGGGGAGGTCCGGGTCGGTGAAGAGGTGGCCGGCGCCGTGGTAGCGGTGGATCTCGACGTCGGCGCCGGTCTTGCGCATGTTGAGGTACCAGGCGTTCAGCCAGTCCTCCGGCTCGAACGGGTCGGGCTCGGCGACGTGCAGCTGGACGGGGATGGCGGTGGCCGCGTCCTCGCGGATGTCGGAGGTGCCGTGCAGCAGGAGCAGGCCGCGGGCGTTCTCGTCGGCGAGGGCGAGGTTCTGGGCGAGCGAGCCGCCGAGCGAGAAGCCGGCGTAGACCAGCGCGGAGCCGGCGGCCAGCAGCGGGGCGGCCGCGCCGACGGCCCGACGCAGGAGTTCCTCGCTGCTCAGCTCCTCCTTGTACGCCATGCCCTCCTCGACGTCGTCGAAGGTCCGCCCCTCGTAGAGGTCCGGGGTGTGCACGGTGTGCCCGGCGGCGCGCAGCCGGTCGGCGGCGGCGTGGACGGCGGGGCGCAGGCCGTAGGCGGAGTGCAGGAGCAGGATCTGGGCCACGGGGGAGGACTTCCTTGCAGCGGACGGGAACCACCCCATCATCGCTCATGGCCGCCAGGTGGCCGCGCTCACCCGGCGGGGTGGCCGGACATCACCCACCGGTGAATCGACGACAAACAGTCAGTTCATCCTATGGAACACCTCGTTACCCACCGGTAGCCTGTCGGCCGTGACCGACCTTGTCGAAGACATGACCCCTGCCGCCCGCCCGCACCGCCGCCAGGTGCTCAAGGCCACCGCCATCGTCGCGGGCGCCGCCGCCCTGCCGCTGACCCTCGGCGCCGCGGCCCAGGCCGCCACCGCCCCGCAGTTCCTGCACGGCGTCGCCTCCGGCGACCCGCTGCCCGACGGCATCCTGCTCTGGACCCGCGTCACCCCGGCCCCCGAGGCCGTCCCCGGCTCCGGCCTCGGCGCCGACACCGAGGTCCGCTGGGAGCTCGCCGCCGACAAGGGCTTCACCCGGATCGCGGCGAGCGGCACCGTGACCACCTCCGCCGCCACCGACCACACCGTCAAGGCGGACGTCCGCGGCCTCACCCCGGACACCGCCTACTGGTACCGCTTCACCGCCGGTGCCACGGTCTCCGCGGTCGGCCGCACCCACACCACCCCGGCCGCCGACGCCGCCCTCGACCGGCTCCGCTTCGGCGTGGCGTCCTGCGCCAACTGGGAGGCCGGCTACTTCTCCGCCTACCGCCACCTGGCGGCCCGCGGCGACCTCGACGCCTTCCTCTTCCTCGGCGACTACATCTACGAGTACAAGACCGGCGAGTTCTGCGCCGCCGGCTCCGTGGTCCGCCCGCACGCGCCCGCCCACGAGATCCTCACCCTCGCCGACTACCGAACCCGCCACGGCCGCTACAAGACGGACGAGGACCTGCAGGCCCTGCACGCCCGGATCCCGGCCATCGCGATCTGGGACGACCACGAGTTCGCCAACGACGCCTGGTCCGGCGGCGCCGAGAACCACACCCCGGGCGCCGAGGGCGACTGGGCGGCCCGGGTCGCCGCCGCCAAGCAGGCCTACTTCGAGTGGATGCCGGTCCGCCCGTCCATCGCCGGCACCACCTACCGCCGGCTGCGCTACGGCAAGCTGGCCGACCTTCACCTGATGGACCAGCGCTCGTTCCGCTCCGAGCAGGTCAAGGTCGGCAACGGCGAGGTCGACTCGGCCGGCCGCACCATCACCGGCCGCGCCCAGATGGACTGGCTGAAGTCCGGCCTCTCCGCCTCCGACACCGCCTGGCGCCTGATCGGCAACGAGGTGATGATCTCCCCGGTCGCGCTCTTCTCGCTGCCGGACTACCTGCTGCGCCCGCTCGCCAAGCTGCTCGGCCTGCCCGGCGAGGGCCTGGCGATCAACACCGACCAGTGGGACGGCTACACCCACGACCGCCGCGAGCTGCTCGGCCACCTCAAGGCGAACGGCATCACCAACACCGTCTTCCTCACCGGCGACATCCACTCGGCCTGGGCGTCGGACGTCCCGCACGAGGCCGCCACCTACCCGCTGTCGGGCAGCGCCGCCACCGAGTTCGTGGTCACCTCGGTCACCTCGGACAACATCGACGACCTCCTCAAGGTCGCGCCGCAGACCCTCTCGCTGGTCGCCGCCACCGCGATCAAGGCCGCCAACCCGCACGTCAAGTGGGTGGACCTGGACTCGCACGGCTACGGCGTCCTGGAGGTCACCCCCGCCCAGACGCAGATGGACTACTACGTCCTCTCCGACCGGACCCGCAAGGACGCCACCAGCACGTGGACGCGCTCCTACCGCACCAGGTCAGGCACCCAGCGGATCGAGCGGGTCTACTCCCCCGTCAAGTAGCCGTCGCGACACAGCCGCCACCGCACCGGCCCCGCCCTCCGGCCGCCCCCGGAGGGCGGGGCCCCTGCTGTCCGGGGGCGGCCGGACAGCAGGGGCTCGTTCGTCCGGGCCGCTCCACCATCCCCCGCCTCACCGTCACCGACGACCGCGCCTCGAACGTGATGTGCGACCGCACCACCCTCGACCCCGGCCAGAGGTTCACCGTCCGAGGACCGCCGCGCCTACGACACGACGTCCTTGCGGGTGAACCCCCGGAAGGCCAGCGCCAGCAGCACCACCGCGTAGGACAGCGACAGCGAGACGCCCTGCACCATGCCGCCCCACTCCATCCGCGGCTGCAGGGCGTCCGCCCACGCGTACTGCCAGTGCGCCGGCAGCCAGGCCCGCAGGTCCCCGAGCGCCGTGATGGCGTCCAGCACCCCGGTGATGATCGAACCGAACACCGCCCCGCCGACCGCCCCCAGCGGCGCGTCCGTGGCGGTGGAGAGCCAGAACGCCATCGCGGCGATCACGATCTCGCTCAGGAACACGTACACCACCGCGACCGCCAGCCGGGGCAGCGCGTCCCCGGCGGTCAGGCTGGCCCCGGCGGGCAGCTGGAGGTCCCCCCAGCCGTACGCCACCGTGCCGACCAGCAGCCCGACCAGCGGCAGCAGCGTCACGGCCGCCGCCGAGAAGAGCAGCCCCACCAGGAACTTGCGCAGCAGCAGCCGCGCCCGCGGCACCGGCGCGGCCAGCAGGTAGCGCAGCGAGGACCAGCTGGCCTCGGAGGCCACCGTGTCGCCGCAGAACAGCGCGACCGGGATGACCAGCATGAAGCCGGTGCCCATGAAGAGCATGGTCGCCGCGAAGTTCGGCCCGGACGAGGTGGCCAGCTCGA
Organism: Kitasatospora sp. NPDC097605; assembly: GCF_040302725.1. Taxonomy (NCBI): domain Bacteria; kingdom Bacillati; phylum Actinomycetota; class Actinomycetes; order Kitasatosporales; family Streptomycetaceae; genus Kitasatospora; species Kitasatospora sp. NPDC097605. Next base: position 199,043 of record NZ_JBEOSF010000009.1, read on the forward strand.
TGAACGTGGTCCGGTCGGTCCGCCCAGGGGTGCCCGCGACCGCGAACGCCGCCAGGACGAGCAGCGGCATCGCGGCCAGCACCCCGCCGATCACCAGCGTCCGGCGCCGCCGCAGCTGACGGACCACCTCGACCCGGAACGGCAGCGTCCGCCCGGCCCGGTAGCCGGCCGCATGGTCGGCCGACACCCCGGCACCGGCCGGCCCAGCACCCACGGCACTCACGCCGCACCTCCGATCAGCGACAGGAACGCGTCCTCCAGCCGGCGCTGCGGCCCGGCCGACTCCACCGGCACCCCGAGCCGCACCAGCTCGGCGAGCAGTTGGCTGCCCGCCATGCCGTCCAGCCGGACCAGCAGTCCGCCCTCGACGGCCTCGGCCGAACCGACCCCGTCGAGCGAGGCCACCTTGTCGGCCGCCGCCGCCAGCTCCGCCGCCCCGAACGAGGCGTCGGTGCCGATCAGCAGCTGCGCGCCGGCGCCGACGATCTCCGCGACCGCGCCGGTGGTGACCAGCCGGCCCCGGTCCATCACCACCAGGTCGGTGCAGCTCTGCTCGACCTCGGACAGCAGGTGGCTGGAGACGATGACGGTCCGCCCGGCCGCCGCGTACCGGATCATCACCTCGCGCATCTCGCGGATCTGCGGCGGGTCGAGCCCGTTGGTCGGCTCGTCGAGGATCAGCAGGTCCGGCAGGCCGAGCATGGCCTGGGCGATCGCCAGGCGCTGCCGCATGCCCTGCGAGTAGGTGCGCACCGCCCGGTCCAGCGCCTCGCCGAGCCCGGCGATGGCCAGCGCCTCCTCCAGGTGCGCGTCCGCCTCCGGACGGCCGGTGGCCTGCCAGTACAGCCGCAGATTGGCCCGCCCGGTGAGGTGCGGCAGGAAGCCCGCGCCCTCGACGAACGCGCCGACCCGGGAGAGCACCGGAGCGCCGGGCCGCACCCGGTGACCGAAGATCCGGATCTCGCCGGCGTCCGGGCGGATCAGGCCCATCAGCATCCGCAGCGTGGTGGTCTTGCCCGCGCCGTTGGGGCCGAGCAGGCCGAGCACCTGGCCCTGCTCCACCCGGAAGCCCAGGTCGCGGACGGCGTACCGGTCGGCGGCACCCTTGTAGCGCTTGCTCAGACCGGTGATCTGCAGCGGTACCCCGGCCAGCGCCGGATCGTACGCCGGTCCGTGCGCCCGGCGCGCGGCCCGGGCCGCGCGCAGCCGGGGCACCAGCACCAGCGCGGCGGCCAGCGCGAGCGCCACCAGCGGCAGCACCCAGGTCCGGGAGGGCAGCGGCGCCGCCTCGGTGACCAGCCCGTCCACGGTCGGCAGGGTCACCGGGCCGGTGACGGCCGCCCGGTAGGTGGCGGGCTCGACGGGCGAGGCGTACGCGAGGTCGGTCGAGGCGAGCACCAGCCGCAGCCGGTGCCCGGCGTCGAAGGTGTGGTCGACGGCGGGCAGCGCCACCGTGACGGTCCGCCCCTCCGGCGCGTCCGCCCCGGTCACCCGCAGCGGCGCGGACAGCTGCTGCGGCAGGCTCTGCTTGCCGTCGGGGGCGACGTCGTACAGCTTGGCGAAGAGCACCGCGTCGGGCCGGTCCGCCCGCACCCGGACCGGCACGGTCGGCTGTCCGGTCAGGTGCACCGAGCCGTCCAGCGGCGCCGACTCGAAGGCGGCGAACTGCCCGGGGAAGTCCAGCGACAGCCCGGCGCCCAGCGAGGACGCCTGGCTGAGCGCGCCGCCGAAGCCCGGCAGCGCGGAGACGTTGGACGGCGAGCCGCCGGGCGGGTTGGCGAAGGCCTGCTCGGCCTCACCGCTGGGCGCCTTCAGCTCGAACTGCCGCGAGCCGGTGCCGCCGAGGCCCGGGTAGGCGTCCGCGGTGGCCCCGCGCAGCACCGCCTGGAAGCCCGTCGAGTCGACCCCGCCGGTCCGGGTCACCCGGAACGCCGCGCCGGTGTCGCCCCCGTCGCCCTTCGGTCCGCCGCCCTTCAGGTAGTGGTCGAACCACCCCACCGTCCGGGCGTCCACCCGGTCACTCGTGTCGGTCGCGCCGTCGTGCCCGCCGGCGAACCAGTCCACCGCCACCGGGGCGCCGTTGGCGGCCACCGCCCGGGCGATCGCGTCGCCCTGGTCGAGCGGGAACAGCGAGTCCTGCTGGCCCTGGATCACCAGCGTGGGCGCCTTCAGCCGCTCGGCGACCGAGGACGGGCTGGAGCGCTCGAGCAGCGCGACCGCCTCCGGGTCGGCGCGCCCGGAGGTCGCCACCCGGTCGTACATCCTGCACAGCTCGTCCAGGAACCGGCCGCAGCCGACCTGCCCGCCGCCCTGCTCGGGCGCCAGGGCCGGCCGCGCCGCGCCGCCGGAGGGTCCGAGCTCGCCCACCGAACCGGTGGTGAAGAAGATCCCGGCCCACAGCTTCTTGAACACGCCGTCGGTCGCGCCCGAGCCCTGCACCCCCTGCGGGAACAGCGCGTCGGCCAGGTTCCACCAGGTGATCGCGCTGGCCACGGCGTCGATCCGGCTGTCGTACGCCGAGCCGAGCAGCGCCACCGCGCCGCCGTACGAGGCGCCGGTGATCCCCACCCGGGGGTCGCCGGGACCGTCCAGCCGCACCTCGGGGCGCTGGGCCAGCCAGTCGACCAGGTGCTTGACGTCCTCGACCTCGCGGTCCGGCGCGTTCAGCCCGATCCGCCCGCCGGAGCGCCCGAAGCCGCGCGCCGACCAGGTCAGCACCGCGTATCCCTGCCGGGCGAGCTCCTGGGCGCGTTCCCGCTCGCCCTCCTTGGAGCCGCCGAAGCCGTGCCCGAGCAGGACGGCCGGGCGCGGGCTGTCGCCGGTGGTGAAGAAGGAGGTGTCCAGCTGGACGACCTGCGCGCTGCCGGGCGTCTCGGGCATCGCGAGGAAACGATCCTCCTGCCGGACGGACTGCTCACCGCCGGCCGCGACGGCCACCGCCGTCCCGACCCCGGCGACGGCCACCAGGGCCACCGCCCCGGCCACCAGTCTCCGTCCGGCGGCCGTCCCACGGCCTCGCCACCGGCGCCACGCCCCACCGAGCTCCATGGCGGTGATCGTAGCCGCCCCCGGAGTAGGCGTCCGATAAAACCACCGGCTCCACGAACGCCGCGGAAACCTACAGCCCGCGGGTCATCGTCCGGTGCGGGATGCCGGCGTCCGGGTACTCCGGCCCCTCCGCGGTGTACCCCAGGCGCTCGTAGAACCCGAGCGCCTGCACCTGGGCGTGCAGTTCCATCTCGCGCGCCCCGCGCGCCACCCCCGCGGCCTCGACCGCCCGCACCAGCTCCGCGCCGAGCCCGGTCCCCCGGGCCGCCTTCAGCACCGCGAGCCGCCCGAGCAGCACCCGCCCCTCGATCCCTCCGGTGATCCCCAGCGCCTGCTCCCCGAAGATCAGCCGCGCGGTCCCGACCGCCGCACCGTCCGGGCCGAGCGCCAGCAGGTGCTCCGCGGTGGAGTCGAGGTCGTCCCACTCCTCCTCCTCGGCGATCCCCTGCTCGGCGATGAAGACGTCCCGGCGCACACCGTGCACCAGCGCGAGGTCGGCCTCCCCCTGCGCCACCCGGATCGTCACGGCCATTCCCGTCCCCCTCAGCTCTCCGAGGCGATGATGTCCAGCGCCTTTCGCAGGTCCGCAGGATACTCGCTGGCGAACTGCACCCACTCGCCGTCCGCCGGGTGCTCGAACCCGAGCGACACCGCGTGCAGCCACTGCCGGGTCAGGCCCAGCCGCTTGGCGAGCGTCGGGTCGGCCCCGTAGGTGAGGTCGCCGACGCAGGGGTGGCGCAGCGCGGACATGTGGACGCGGATCTGGTGGGTGCGTCCGGTCTCCAGCTTGATGTCCAGCAGCGAGGCGGCCCGGTAGGCCTCGATGAGGTCGTAGTGGGTGACCGACGGCTTGCCCTCGCGGGTGACGGCCCACTTCCAGTCGGAGCTGGGGTGGCGCCCGATCGGGGCGTCGACGGTGCCGCTGAGCGGGTCCGGGTGGCCCTGGACGAGGGTGTGGTACTTCTTCTCGGTCACCCGGTCGTGGAACTGCCGCTTGAGGTCGGTGTAGGCGCGCTCCGACTTGGCCACCACCATCAGCCCGGAGGTGCCGACGTCGAGCCGGTGCACGATGCCCTGGCGCTCGGCGGCGCCGGAAGTGGAGATCCGGTAGCCGGCCGCGGCCAGCCCGCCGATCACGGTGGGGCCGGTCCAGCCGGGGCTGGGGTGCGCGGCGACGCCGACCGGCTTGTCGACGAGCACGATGTCCTCGTCGTCGTGGACGATGCGCATGCCCTCGACCGGCTCGGCGACGATCCGCACCGGCGCGGCGGGCGCCGGGATCTCGACCTCCAGCCAGGAGCCGGCGGTGACCCGGTCCGACTTGCCGGCGACGGCGCCGTCGAGCGTCACCTTCCCGTCGGCGGCCAGCTCGGCCGCCTTGGTCCGGGAGAAGCCGAACATCCGGGCCAGGGCGGCGTCGAGGCGCTCGCCCTCCAGGCCGTCGGGAACGGGGAGGCTGCGGATCTGCGCTGCGGTACTCACCCGTACGAGTATGCCGGACGCGCGCCGCCCCGCCGGACGCTCCCGGGTGGCGCGGGGGTGCTACTCGGCCTTCTCGCCCTTCTCGGCCTTCTCGCCCTTCTCGGTCTGCTGGTGCACGGTGCCGTCCGGGTTGCTGCCGCGGAAGGAGAGCAGGACGACGAGGATGCCGCCGCAGACGATCGCCGAGTCGGCGAGGTTGAAGACCGCGAAGTGCTGGACGGAGATGAAGTCCACCACGTGCCCGCGGAAGACGCCGGGCGAGCGGAACAGCCGGTCGGTGAGGTTGCCGAGCGCCCCGCCGAGCAGCAGGCCGAGCGCGATCGCCCAGGGCAGGCTGTACAGCCGCCGGGCGATCCGCCAGATCACCACGATGACGGCCGAGGCGATCATGGTGAAGACGACGGTCAGCGCCTGCCCCATGCCGAAGGCGGCGCCGGAGTTGCGGATCACCTGGAAGGTCACCACGTCGCCGATCACCTTGATCGCCGCGTGGTTCTCCAGCCGGGCCACCACCAGCAGCTTGCTGCCGAAGTCGATCAGGAAGGCGAGCAGGGCCACGATCAGCAGCACCCCGACCCGCCGGGGTCCCTTCGGCTCCTCGGCCTGCGCGGTCTCCCCGGACTCGGCCGGCCCCTCGGTCCGCACCGACGCCTCCGGCTGGACCGGCGCCTCCGGCCGCGCGGGGGCCTCCGGCCGAACGGGCGCCTCCCCGTCGGCCGGGACGGCCCCGGCCGCGACATCGGCGGGCGTCGGGACGGACTCGTCCCGGGTCTGGGGGGAACCTTGCGTACTGATGATCCGCTCCGCTGCCGTGACGTGGGGGGCCGAGGCCGGTGGGACACCCGGTCCGGCGAGGGATCGGGCGACGTTACGGGGTCGAGCCTACGGCAAGCCCGACCCCCCGCGTCGCCCCGGTCGGCCGCCCGGGAGCCGTCAGCGCCGTTCCTGCTTCGCCTTGCACTGGACGCACAGCGTGGCCCGCGGGAAGGCCTGCATCCGTGCCTTGCCGATGGCCTGTCCGCAGGACTCGCACGTGCCGAAGCCGACCCCCTCCAGCCGGGCCAGCGCGTGCTCGGTCTGGGCGAGGCTGTCACGGGCGTTGTTGGCCAGCGCCAGCTCGCTCTCCCGCGAGATGTTCTTCGTACCGGCGTCCACCTGGTCGTCGCCGGCTCCGTCGTTGGAGTCACGCATCAGACCGGTGATGGCGGCCTCGGCCGCGCCGATCTCGTGCTGGAGCCGGTCGATGTCGCTGAGCAGCTCCGCGTGCAGCTCGTGCACCTCCTCGGAGGTCCACGGGTCCTCGCCGGGCCGGACCGGCAGCTCGGCCGGGTCGACCGACTCGGCACCGCCGCCGGCGGGCCGGGCGGTGGTCCCGGCCGCGGCCGGGGTACGGGTGCGGCCCGGGGCCACGAGGGTGGTGTCGGTGGTGTTCTTGCGCCGTGCGGTAGTGGTCACGGTCCCCTCCCCTGGGTCGCCTGCCACGGCCTTGCGTGCCCGCTTGGTGGCGGTACCCGCGCCGGTTGCCTTCTCAGCCATGGCTTCGACCCCATCTACGAACGAATCGAGCCGCCGGTTCCCGGCGGCCTCCAGTGCCGGAACGATAATCCCGATCAAAAACGGTCACAACATGACATACCGACGTCTCACAATGATCCCACCCGGCCAGACGCCACAGGCGCCACGCCCGGCACGCCGAACAGAGTTGTGCCCCCCGCCCCGGCGCGCCGAAACCGACTTGCGACGGCCGATACACTGGGCCTGCAAGGCGCAGATGGGGACGAGTACCGCAGTACGCAGCCACCAGCGACCCGGGGACGGTGCGAGCCCGGGGGTGTGCACCGCGCGAAGATCACCCCGGAGCCGCCGGAAGAACGGTCCGCGACCTCGCTCGTCGGCCCACTAGACCCGGCAGCAAGCCCAAACAAGAGGGCCGCAGACAGTGCCGCGGCCAAGGAGGGTGGTACCGCGGGACGGCACGCCGTCTCGTCCCTCCGTCGGATCCCGTCCATGCATCCGCCGGAGGTAGACGCCCGCGATGAGTACCTACAACCCCGTCCCCGCGCAGGTCGACCTGCCCGCCCTCGAACACCGGATCCTCTCCTTCTGGCAGGACAACAAGGTGTTCCAGCGCAGCCTGGAGCAGTCCGAGGGCCGCCCGGAGTGGGTCTTCTACGAGGGCCCGCCGACCGCCAACGGCATGCCCGGCGCCCACCACATCGAGGCCCGCGTCTTCAAGGACGTCTTCCCCCGCTACCGGACCATGAAGGGCTACCACGTCGCCCGCAAGGCCGGCTGGGACTGCCACGGCCTGCCGGTCGAGCTGGCCGTCGAGAAGGAGCTGGGCTTCTCCGGCAAGCAGGACATCGAGGCGTACGGCATCGCCGAGTTCAACGCCAAGTGCCGCGAGTCGGTGACCCGCCACACCGACGCGTTCACCGAGCTCACCACCCGGATGGGCTACTGGGTCGACCTCGACGAGGCCTACCGCACCATGGACCCGTCCTATGTGCAGTCCGTCTGGTGGTCGCTCAAGCAGATCTTCGACAAGGGCCTGCTGGTCCAGGACCACCGGGTCGCCCCCTGGTGCCCGCGCTGCGGCACCGGCCTCTCGGACCACGAGCTGGCCCAGGGCTACGAGACCGTCGTCGACCCCTCGGTCTTCGTCCGCTTCCCGCTGACCAGCGGCCCGCTGGCCGGCCGCGCCGCCCTGCTGGTGTGGACCACCACCCCGTGGACCCTGGTCTCCAACACCGCCGCCGCCGTGCACCCCGAGGTCACCTACGTGGTGGCCACCGACGGCACCGAGCAGCTGGTGGTCGCCGAGCCGCTGCTGGCCAAGGCGCTCGGCGAGGGCTGGGAACCGACCGGCGAGTCCTTCACCGGCGCCGAGATGGAGCGCTGGGCCTACCGCCGCCCGTTCGACCTGGTCGAGATCGAGGACGCGCACTACGTCCTCAACGCCGAGTACGTCACCACCGAGGACGGCACCGGCATCGTCCACCAGTCGCCCGCCTTCGGCGCCGACGACCTCGCGACCTGCCGCAAGTACGGCCTGCCGGTGGTCAACCCGGTGCTGGCCGACGGCACCTTCGCCCCCGAGGTCCCGCTGGTCGGCGGCCAGTTCTTCAAGAAGGCCGACGAGGCCCTGGTCAAGGACCTCCAGGCCCGCGACCTGCTCTTCCGCCACCTGCCGTACGAGCACAGCTACCCGCACTGCTGGCGCTGCCACACCGCGCTCCTCTACTACGCGCAGCCGTCCTGGTACATCCGCACCACCGCGGTCAAGGACGCCATGGTCCGGGAGAACGAGGCCACCAACTGGTTCCCCGAGAACGTCAAGCACGGCCGCTTCGGCGACTGGCTCAACAACAACATCGACTGGGCGCTCAGCCGCAACCGCTACTGGGGCACCCCGCTGCCGATCTGGCGCTGCGAGGAGGGCCACCTCACCTGCGTCGGCTCGCTGGCCGAGCTGACCGAGCTGACCGGCACCGACCAGAGCGGCCTCGACCCGCACCGCCCGTACATCGACGAGGTCACCTTCGCCTGCCGCGACTGCGGCGGCACCGCGACCCGGGTGCCCGAGGTCATCGACGCCTGGTACGACTCGGGCTCGATGCCCTTCGCCCAGTACGGCTACCCGTACCGGAACAAGGAGCTGTTCGAGAAGCGCTACCCGGCGCAGTTCATCTCCGAGGCGATCGACCAGACCCGCGGCTGGTTCTACACCCTGATGGCCGTCGGCACCCTGGTGTTCGACAAGAGCAGCTACGAGAACGTCGTCTGCCTGGGCCACATCCTGGCCGAGGACGGCCGCAAGATGTCCAAGCACCTGGGCAACATCCTGCAGCCGATCCCGCTGATGGACCAGCACGGCGCCGACGCCGTCCGCTGGTTCATGGCGGCCGGCGGCTCGCCCTGGTCGGCCCGCCGGGTCGGCCACGGCACGATCCAGGAGGTGGTCCGCAAGACCCTGCTCACCTACTGGAACACCGTCGCCTTCCAGGCCCTCTACGCCCGCACCGCCGGCTGGGCGCCGTCCGCGAACGACCCGGCCCCGGCCGACCGTCCGCAGCTGGACCGCTGGGTGCTCTCCGAGCTGAACACCCTGGTCCGCGAGGTCGACGCGGCCTTCGAGGCCTACGACACCCAGCGCGCCGGCAAGCTGCTCTCCGGCTTCGTCGACGACCTCTCCAACTGGTACGTGCGCCGCGGCCGCCGCCGCTTCTGGCAGGGCGACGCCGCCGCGCTCGCCACCCTGCACGAGGCGCTGGAGACCGTCACCCGGCTGATGGCCCCGCTCACCCCGTTCATCACCGAGCGGGTCTGGCAGGACCTGGTCGTCCCGGTCGCCCCGGACGCGCCGGCCTCGGTGCACCTGGCCACCTGGCCGGAGGCGGACGAGTCGCTGGTCGACGCCGACCTCTCCCGGCACATGGCGCTGGTCCGCCGCCTGGTCGAGCTGGGCCGGTCCACCCGTGCCGAGTCCGGTGTGAAGACCCGTCAGCCGCTGTCCCGCGCGCTGGTCGCCGCCCAGGGCTGGGACGAGCTGCCCGCCGACCTGCGCGCGCAGATCGCCGAGGAGCTCAACGTCTCCGCCCTGGAGTCGCTGGCCGAGGTCGGCGGCTCGCTGGTCGACACCACCGCCAAGGCCAACTTCCGTGCGCTGGGCAAGCGTTTCGGCAAGGGCGTGCAGGAGGTCGCCAAGGCGGTCGCCGCCGCGAACGCCGCCGAGCTCGCCGCCGAACTGCGCGCCGGGGGCACCACCTCCGTCGAGCTGAACGGCGAGAGCGTCGCCCTCTCCCCCGACGAGGTGATCATCACCGAGACCCCGCGCGAGGGCTGGGCCGTCGCCAACGAGTCCGGCGCCACCGTCGCCCTCGACCTGGCGATCACCCCCGAGCTGAAGCGCCTCGGCATCGCCCGTGACGCGATCCGCCAGATCCAGGAGGCCCGCAAGAACTCCGGCCTGGACGTCGCCGACCGGATCGTCCTGCGCTGGCGGGCCAGCAGCGACGAGACCGCGGAGGCCATCGCCGAGCACGGCACCCTCGTCGCCGAGGAGGTCCTCGCCACCGACTTCGCCGCCGGCGCCGCCGACTGGCAGTCCGACACCTTCTCCGACGACTCGCTCGGCCTCGCCTTCCAGTTGCGCAAGGCCTGACCGAACCCCTGAGGACCGCCGCCACCCCTCCCGAGGTGGCGGCGGTCCTTCGTCCCCCCGGCTCCTCGGCCAAGGGTGCCCGCAACGCGAAGCGCCCCCTCCCCGACCCCGAAGGGTCAGGAAGGGGGCGCTCGCTGCGAACAGCGCGCCTAGTTGTCGCCGTCCTCGTCGATCAGGAAGCCCCGCATCGGCGCCGGAGCCTGCTGCATCGGCTGCGGCGGCTGCGGACGCACGGCCGCCATCGGCTGGGTCATCCCGGCCGGCTGCATCTGCGGCGCACCGGAGTTGCCGCCCGAGGCCTGCCCGCCGAAGCCCGGCGCACCCGAGTTCCCGCCGAAGGAGCTCTGCCCGCCGAAGGCGGGCTGGTTCCCGCCGAACGACGGCTGGCTGCCGCCGAAGCTCGGCGACGGGCTGCTCATCGCACCGGCACCGGCCGGAGCCATCGACGACGCGGCCGGCGGCAGCGACGCGGTGGCCGGGATCCGCGGCGGAGCGAGCGAGTCGTCCGCCTGCGACTCCAGCTGGCGCAGCTGGGTCTCCAGGTAGGACTTCAGGCGCGTCCGGTACTCACGCTCGAACGCCCGCAGGTCCTCGACCTTGCGCTCCAGCGTGGCGCGGGCGGACTCCAGCGAGCCCATCGCGACCCGGTGCTTCTCCTGGGCGTCCCGCTCCAGCGCGTCGGCCTTGGCGCGGGCGTCCCGCTCCAGACCCTCGGCGCGGCTGCGGGCCTCGCCGACGATCTTGTTGGCCTCGGAACGCGCCTCGGAGATCGCCTGGTCGGCGGTCTGCTGGGCGAGCGCCAGCACCCGGGCGGCACTGTCGCCGCCGGGACCCTGCTGCTGCATCGGGGCACCCATCGGGCCGCCCATCTGCTGCGGGCCGCCCATGGGGCCGCCCATCTGCTGCATCTGCTGCTGGCCCATGCCCTGGCCCATGGGGTTGCCCATGCCCTGCGGGCCGCCGGGGCCGCCCATCGGCTGCAGCATCTGACCGCCCATCGGCTGGACCAGCTGCTGCTGGCCGCCCATGGTCTGGCCCATCTGCTGCTGCGGGCCGCCGGGGCCGCCCATCGGGCCGCCCTGGCCGGCGGGGAGCTGCGGGGCGCCGGACGGCAGGCCGAGCGGCTGGTTGCCCATCTGCTGCTGCTGCGGGCCGGGGCCCATCTGCTGCTGCTGCGGACCGCCCGGGCCCATCTGCTGCTGCGGGCCACCGGGGCCACCCTGCTGGCCGGGGACCGGCGGGCCGGATATGGCGGCCGGCACCGGGGCGCCGGGTCGGGCGTCCTGCGGCGGCTCCTTGCGCATGTTGGCCTGGTTCTGCGCGGCGGCCCGGGTCGCGGCGGCCAGCTTGGCCCGCAGGTCCTCGTTCTCGCGGAGGAGACGGGTCAGCTCCGCCTCGACCTCGTCGAGGAAGGCATCGACCTCGTCCTCGTCATAGCCTTCGCGCAGGCGGACGGTCGTGAACTGCTTGTTCCGAACGTCCTCGGGGGTCAATGGCATCTCTTCACCTCAACGTGATCGTCGGCACACCGGCATCCTGTCGCATCGCTCACCTACGACTAGGGCCGCACAAGCGAGATCAGGACATACACAATGATCATCAGTACGAAGAAGGACAGGTCGAGCGCCACGCCCCCGAGACGCAGCGGCGGAATGAACCGCCGCAGAAGCTTGAGCGGCGGATCCGTGACAGTGTACGTGGCCTCCAGGACCAGAACCATGGCCTTGCCCGGCCGCCACGAACGCGCGAACTGGAAGACCCAGTCCATCACCAACCGCACGAGCAGGAACACCAGGAAGACGGTCAGTGCGTAGTAGAGCACTGCCCACACGATCTCCATCGCGCTTCCCTCTCCCCTGTTCTCGGCCCTGCGGGCCGCTCTCCTGTCGCTAACTCACTGTCGATCAGATCCACACGTAAAGTCGTGGCCGGGTCAGCTCTGGTTGAAGAACCCACCCTCGGCGATCCGAGCCTTGTCCTCCGCCGTGACATCGACGTTAGCAGGCGACAGCAGGAACACCTTCTGCGTCACGCGCTCGATACTGCCGTGCAGACCGAAGACGAGTCCAGCGGCGAAGTCTACGAGTCGCTTCGCGTCGGTGTCGTCCATCTCCGTGAGATTCATGATCACGGGGGTCCCGCCACGGAACTGTTCGCCGATGGTACGGGCCTCGTTGTAGGTCCTAGGGTGCAGCGTGGTGATGCGGTAGGGCTCTCGTTCGTTCACGACCTTGGGCATGATCACCGGGGCGCTCTTCTCCAGGTTGTGGCGGCGTTCGGGTGTGATGGACGACACTGGGGCCATCCTCGGGGTCTCCTGGCGGATCGGGACGGCGGCCGGCACCGGCTGCGGGGTGATCGAGGAGACCGGTGCGGGCGCCGGCGCGGCCGGTCGCGGGATGTCCTCGGTCCGTCCGGTCCGGATCGGCTCGGGGTCCGCGTCGTAGTCGTCGTCGGGGTCGTACCCCTGACCGTCGTACGTCTCGTCCTCCACGAGGCCGAGGTAGACCGCCATCTTGCGCATCGCGCCGGCCATGCTCCTGTCTCCTCCGCTTGTGGTGGACCGGCTCCGTCCCGGCGGCCGGGCCGTGCGGCCCCGCCTGCGGATTCCGCGGTCCGCCCACGACGCTCCATCAGGCCGACGGCCGATCAAAGTTCGTGGATGAGGGCCGCGGAGCTGCGATCCACGGTTGGCTAGCGCTCAGATAAGCTGCTAGCTTCTGTCCTATTTTGTCCTGCAGTCTGATCTACTACCCGGTGACGTTACCCGAGGGGTGACCGCACTCCGAGTACCGCCGTTCCGACGCGCACATGTGTCGCTCCGGCGGCAATGGCCTGCTCAAGGTCACCGCTCATCCCTGCCGACACCATGGTGGCAGTCGGATGGGCGGTCCGTACGGCGGTTGCGATTTCCGCCAGTCGATCGAAGGCCGCGGCCGGGTCGCCGGCCAGCGGTCCCGCGAGCGGAGCGACCGTCATCACACCGTCCAGACGCAGCCCGGGCGTGTCGGCGATCGCGTCGGTCAGCGCCGCGACGTCCGCCGGGGCTACGCCGGCGCGGTGCTCGCCCTCGCCGTGCTCCTTGTCCAGGGCGATCTGCACCAGGCAGCCGAGGTCGGCGCGCTCGGCCTTGCGCACCGCCGCGCCGAGCGACTCCACCAGCCGCGGGCGGTCCACCGAGTGGACGTGGTCGGCGTAGCGGACCACCGAGCGGACCTTGTTGGTCTGCAGCTGGCCGACGAAGTGCCAGGTGAGCGGAAGGTTTCTGCACTGCTCCGCCTTGGGGCCGGCGTCCTGGTCGCGGTTCTCCGCGACGTCGGTGACCCCCAGTCCGGCCAGCAGCGCGGTGTCCTCGGCGGGGTAGGTCTTGGTGACGACGATCAGCCGGACCTCGTCACGCGCCCGCCCGGCGGCGGCGCAGGCGTCGGCGATCCGGCGCTCGACGACCTCCAGGTTGGTGCCCAGTTCCTCAAAACGGGCGCGCTGACCGTCCGTCAGCGCATTCAGCCAGTCCTGGTCCGGAAACCGGCCGGAGCCGTTCGGGAACGGTCCGTAGATGTCGTTCGTCATCAGTCTTCAGAGCCCAACCAGACGTAGCTCGCGAGCCGGCCGGTGCGCTGCTCGCGGCGGTAGGAGTAGTGATCGGCGGATTCGAGGGTGCAGACCGGTGACCGCACCAGTCCGGTGACGCCCGCCGCGGCCAGCTGGGCCGCGACTCCCCGCGCCACGTCCAGCGCCGGGGTCCCCCAGGAGGTCTCCGCGTACGCGGCGGGCACCGGGCCGGCGACCTCGGCGCGCAGCTGCGCGGGCACCTCGTAGCAGCGGCCGCAGACGGCGGGGCCGGTGGCGGCGGTGATCCGCCCGGGCTCGGCGCCGAGTTCCACCATCGCCCGGACCACCGCCGGGACCACCCCGGCGGCGAGGCCGGGCCGTCCGGCGTGGGCGGCGCCGACCACGCCCGCGACCGGGTCGGCCAGCAGCACCGGGGTGCAGTCGGCGGTGAGCACCGCCAGCGCCAGTGGCCGGTCGGTGACCACCGCGTCGACGGTCGGGGCCTCCCCCGCCGGCTGCCGCTCCGTCACCACGGCCACGTCCGCGCCGTGCACCTGGTTCATCCAGACCACGTCGGCCGGGTCGAGGCCGAGCGCGCGGGCCGCGATCGCCCGGTTCTCCCGGACCGAGGCCGGGTCGTCCCCCACCGCACCGCCGAGGTTCAGCTCCCCGTACGGCGAAGTGCTCACCCCGCCCCACCGGGTGGTGAAGGCGAAGTGAGCACCGTCGCGGACCGCGTGGTCGATCACTTAAGGAAATCCGGGACGTCGAGTTCCTCGGCCGGGCTCTCCACGAACGGCTGGCGGGCCGGCTGCACCTGCGGCGGCACCGGGGCGGCGGTCGCGGTGGCCGGGGCCTCGGCCGGGCGGGCCGGGGCGGCGCTCTCGCCCTCCGGACGGGAGGTCACCGAGCCGATGCCGCCGTACGACGGCCGGCCGGCCGGGCGCTCCGGGGCGCTGCCGCCGGAGGACGAGGCCGGCGGGGTGGCCGAGGCCGCGCTCGCCTTGACCACCGGCTCGCGGACGATGGCCGGCGGCTGCCCGCCGTCGAAGCCGGCCGCGATGACGGTGACCCGGACCTCGTCGCCGAGGGCGTCGTCGATGACGGCACCGAAGATGATGTTGGCCTCGGGGTGGGCCGCCTCGCTGACCAGCTGGGCGGACTCGTTGATCTCGAACAGGCCGAGGTCCGAGCCGCCGGAGATGGAGAGCAGCACGCCGCGGGCGCCGTCGATCGAGGCCTCCAGCAGCGGCGAGGAGATCGCCATCACGGCGGCGGCCTTGGCGCGGTCCTCGCCACGGGCCGAGCCGATGCCCATGAGCGCCGAGCCGGCGTCCGACATGACGGACTTGACGTCGGCGAAGTCGAGGTTGATCAGACCGGGGGTGGTGATCAGGTCGGTGATGCCCTGGACACCGGAGAGCAGGACCTGGTCCGCCGAGCGGAACGCGTCCAGCACGCTGACCTGACGGTCCGAGATGGACAGCAGTCGGTCGTTCGGGATCACGATGAGGGTGTCGACCTCTTCGCGCAGGGCGGCGATGCCGTCCTCGGCCTGGTTGGCGCGCCGCCGGCCCTCGAAGGTGAACGGGCGGGTGACCACGCCGATGGTGAGCGCGCCCAGCGAGCGGGCGATGTTGGCGACGACCGGCGCGCCGCCCGTGCCGGTGCCGCCGCCCTCACCGGCGGTGACGAAGACCATGTCGGCCCCCTTGAGGACCTCCTCGATCTCCTCGCGGTGGTCCTCGGCGGCCTTCCGGCCGACCTCGGGGTTGGCGCCGGCGCCGAGGCCCCGGGTGAGTTCACGGCCCACATCGAGCTTGACGTCGGCGTCGCTCATGAGGAGGGCCTGCGCATCGGTGTTGATCGCGATGAACTCGACGCCCTTGAGACCGACCTCGATCATCCGGTTGATGGCGTTGACACCACCGCCGCCGATACCGACGACCTTGATGACTGCGAGGTAGTTCTGCGGTGCTGCCACGTCGAAGGCCTCTCGCCTCGAATTTCCGGGTCGGCCCGATACCCCGGTGGGGACGGACCGACGGATGTCGATGGGTAGGGAGCCTGGTTTCTGACGTAATGTCCGAAATGCCGACCGCCGACCCCAACCCTAAACTTGACCTTTAGGGTTAGTGCTGTGCCTCTGTCACATCACCAGCGAACACAGTCTGGTGACACAGGACACTAGGTGGCTCCGGCCACGTGTTTCAACGAACACGCCGAGCTTCCCTTTTTCTTTTGAGCCTATGTGATCATCGACCGGCGAATGAAACCGGGGTGACCACCAAGGGTCAGGCCGACACGAAACCGCGTCAAGCCCACCCGTCGCCCGCCGCCACCTTTCGGCGACGCGCTCCGCGCGAACCCCTTGTGCACCGGAAAACCTACCGGATCATCCGGACACCGCAGGCGAGTCAGGGGCGCTCACATCGAAGTTCGTACCCTTCTGATTCAGCAGCGCCACCAGCACCCGGGCTTTTCGATCGGTCTGCTCGGGGCTCCCCCAGCGCACCGTGGCGCCGCCGCCGAGCTGCAACTGGATGTCGTCGTACGAATGCACGAGGACGGCCCCGGCCCGCTGCCGGACGTCCTGCGGCAGGCCGGCCGCCACCGTCACGGCGCCCCGCACCAGCTGCGCACGGTCGATCACCGATTCGGCGTCCAGGGCCTGCTGGCTGAGCTTCAGCTCCACCACCGGCACCCCCTCGGGGGCGGCCGGCTCGGTGGCGAAGCTCACGCCGCCCGCGTCGACCTGGGTGAACTGTCCGTCCTCGCCCCTGACGGCGGCGACCGCCTCGCGCTGGGTGACCTTCACCCGCAGGGTGTTCGGCCAGCCCCGCCAGATCTCCGCCTTCGCCACCCGGGGTATCGCCTCCACCCGGTGGCGGGCCTCGTCGAGGTCCACCCGGGCCAGCGGGCCGGAGCCGACCCCGCCGATCGCCGAGCGGACCTCGTCGGCCGTCAGCCGGTCGTCGCGCATGCCCTGCACGGCGACCGAGCGGACCTCCAGCACCGAGGAGAAGAACACCAGCCAGGACAGCGCTCCGAGGAGCACCGCGGCCAGGGCGCCCAGCACCATCACCCCCCGCCGGGAGAGCCGGAGCCGAGGAGCGTACTCCTCGGCCTCGAACTCCTCGTCGAGGGGATCGGCGAGCCGGGCGTCAGCCACGACGGCGGCCGCCCCGGGCGGCCTCGATGGCCTCGTAGACCATGCCGACCAGCAGCTCGTCGGCGTCCCGGCGGCCGAACTCGGCGGCGGCCCGGCTCATGTCCCAGAGCCGCTGCGGGTCGGTGAGCACCGGCAGCACGTTCTGCAGCACCCAGTCGGTGTTCAGCTCGGCGTCGTCGACCAGCAGGCCGCCGCCGGCCTTCACCATCGGCTGGGCGTTCAGCCGCTGCTCGCCGTTGCCGATCGGCAGCGGCACGAACGCGGCGGGCAGGCCGACCGCGGCCAGCTCGGCCACCGTCATGGCGCCGGCCCGGCAGAGCATCATGTCGGCCGCCGCGTAGGCGAGGTCCATCCGGTCCAGGTACGGCACCGGGCGGTAGGGCGGCATCCCGGGGATCTCGTCGACCTGCGGCAGCTCGTTCTTCGGGCCGACCGCGTGCAGGATCTGCACGCCGTACTGCTGGAGCCGGGGGGCGATCGCGGTGATCGTCTCATTCAGCCGGCGGGCGCCCTGCGAGCCGCCGGTGACCAGCAGGGTGGGCAGCCGCTGGTCGAGGCCGAAGTAGTGCCGGGCCTCCGGGCGGGCCGCGTTGCGGTCCAGGGTCGCGATGGTCCGGCGCAGCGGGATCCCGATGTACCGGGAGTCGCGCAGCTTGCTGTCCGGCGTGGAGACCGCGACGAAGTCGCTGTACCGGGCGCCGATCTTGTTGGCCAGGCCGGGCCGGGCGTTGGCCTCGTGCACCACGATCGGCACACCGGCCCGCTTGGCGGCCAGGTAGGCAGGCATCGCGACGTAGCCGCCGAAGCCGACCACGACGTCCGCCTTGACCCGCTCGATGATCTCCTGGGCGGCCCGGACGGTGCCGCGCAGCCGGCCCGGGACGGTGATCAGCTCGGGGGTGGGCTTGCGGGGCAGCGGGACGGCCGGGATCAGCTCCAGCTGGTAACCGCGGTCGGGCACCAGCCGGGTCTCCAGGCCGCGCTCGGTGCCGAGGGCGGTGATCCCGATGGACGGGTCATGCCTGCGGAGGGCGTCCGCGAGGGCCATGGCCGGCTCGATGTGACCGGCGGTCCCCCCGCCGGCGAGTACGACATGCACCGAAATTCACCGCTCCCTGCGTGCCGGCCCGCTGGCCGGGCGCGCTGTGGTTCGTCGTCGTGGCAGCACCCGGGCCAGCTGCTTCCTGATCCGGGAGTTCTTGCTCCGGGCGGCCAGGGCCGCCTTCGCGCCCGAGCTGCTGCGTGCCAGGCAGAGCAGCACCCCGATCGCGGACATGGCCGACAGCATGGCGGAACCGCCGTAGGAGAACAGCGGGAGCGGGACGCCCGCGATGGGCAGCAGTCCCAGCGCCGACCCCAGGTTGATCACGGCCTGCGCCATGATCCACGTGGTGGCGGCTCCCGCGGCGTACCTGACGAAGGGATCCTTCGTGCCGATGGCCACACGGATACCCGCGTAGCCTAGTGCCGCAAAGAGACCGATCACCGACAGCGTCCCCACCAGACCGAGTTCCTCGCCCGTGGTGGCGAAGATGAAGTCGGTGTGCGCCTCCGGGAGCTGGCCCCACTTCTCCACGCCCGCGCCGAGTCCAGAGCCGAACAGACCGCCGAGGCCGAACGAGTAGACGCCGTGCAGGGCCTGGAAGCAGGCCCCGGCCGGGTCGAGCTTGGTCACGCCGATGCAGGAGAGCCGCTCGGCGCGGTGCGGGACGGTGACCACCAGGGCGGTGCAGACCACGACGGCCACGCCGAGGGTGGCGACGAACAGCCGCAGCGGCGCGCCGACCATCCAGAGCAGGCTGAAGAGCATCGCGACCAGGATCATCGAGGTGCCCATGTCGCCGCCGAGCATGATCAGCGCGAGCAGCAGCAGGACGCCGGGCACCAGCGGGACCAGCAGGTGCTTCCACTGGTCGAGGGTGCCGGCCTTCTGCTTGCGGGCCAGCAGGTCGGCGCCCCAGAGCACCAGGGCGAGCTTGGCGAACTCCGACGGCTGGAACTGGAACACGCCGAAATCCAGCCAGTTCCGGTTGCCGTTGACCTCCATGCCGATGCCCGGGATCGCGACCAGCACCATGGCGCCGATCACCACGAGCATCACCGGGTAGACGATCACCCGCAGCACGGCCACCGGCACCAGGGCGAAGCCGAGCAGCAGCGCGAGGCCGAGCACGACCGCGAGCAGCTGCTTGTAGAAGTAGAACTGGGTCGAGCGGTGCTGGCCCAGGGCGAGGATCTGCGAGGCCGAGAAGACCATCATCAGCCCGAGCACGACCAGCAGCAGCGCCGTGCCGGCGATCAGCAGGTAGGGCGTGAGCGGCCGGTCCAGGGCGTACCGCACGCGGGCCCGGAAGGCCTGCAGACGGGCGACCGGACCGGCCGACTTGTAGGCGGTGGTGGTGGCCGAGATCACCCGCAAGGACCCGGCCGGGCGGCCCTTCTCCGGCACGCTCGACCCACCCACCCTGCCGCTCCCGGCCACGCCCGCTCCCCTGTTCGTCCCTCAGGGCCGGAGCCCGTCCATGTCCCCTACTGGTCCGCCAGCTCCCGGACGGCAGCGGCGAAGAGGTCGCCGCGCTCGCCGTAGTTGGTGAACATGTCCATCGAGGCGCAGGCCGGGGCCAGCAGCACCGTGTCACCCGTTCGGGCGAGTGACGCGGCCGCGCGGACCACCTCGGTCATCGCCACCGCGCCAGTCTGGCCCCCGGCCGCCTCGATCACCGGGACATCCGGGGCGTGTCGCGCCAGCGCCTCGCGGATCAGCGCGCGGTCCTCGCCGATCAGCACGGCGCCGCGCAGCCGCTCGGCCGCGCCCTGGACCAGGTCGTCGAAGGTCGCGCCCTTGGCCAGGCCGCCGGCGATCCAGACGATCGGCCGGTACGCGGCGAGCGAGGCCGCGGCGGCGTGGGTGTTGGTCGCCTTGGAGTCGTCGACGTACGTGACGCCGCCGACCACCGCGACCTCGGCGATCCGGTGCGCGTCCGGCCGGAAGGCCCGCAGGCCCTCGCGGACGGCCTTCGGCTCCACGCCGTAGGCGCGGGCCAGCGCGGCGGCCGCCAGCGCGTTGGTGATGTTGTGCGGGGCCGGGGGGTTCACGTCCTCGACCGAGCCCAGCTCGGCCGCGTTCTTGGCCCGGTCGGGCACGAACGCGCGGTCCACCAGCAGGCCGTCGACCACGCCGAAGTTCGACGGGCCGGGCGCGCCGAGGCCGAAACCGATCGCCCGGCAGCCCTCCTCGACGTCCGCCTCGCGGACCAGCGCCTCGGTGGCCGGGTCGGCCAGGTTGTACACGCAGGCGACGACGTTGCCCTCGTAGATCCGGCCCTTGTCGGCGGCGTACGCCTCCATCGAGCCGTGCCAGTCCAGGTGGTCGGGTGCCAGGTTGAGCACCGCCGCCGCGTACGGGCGCAGCGAGGGCGCCCAGTGCAGCTGGTAGCTGGAGAGCTCGACGGCGAGCACGTCGTAGGGCTCCTCGGCGAGCACCGCGTCCAGCACCGAGACCCCCACGTTGCCGACGGCGGCGGTGCGCCGGCCGGCGGCGGTGAGGATCGAGGCGAGCATCTGGACGGTGGTGGTCTTGCCGTTGGTGCCGGTGACGGCCAGCCAGGGGGCGGGCTCGCCGGTGGCGGGCAGCGGCCGGCGCAGGCGCCAGGCCAGCTCGACGTCGCCCCAGACCTCGACGCCGGCCTCGGCGGCGGCGGCGAACAGCGGGCTGCTCGGCGGCCAGCCGGGCGAGGTGACGACCAGGCGGGTGCCCTCGGGCAGGGTGGCGCCGTCGCCGAGGCGGACGGTGACGCCCTGTGCCTCCAGCTCGGCCGCGCGGGCCCGCAGGCCCTCGCCGGAGCCGCCGTCCACGACGGTGACCCGGGCGCCGAGGCCGTGCAGGACCCGGGCGGCGCTGATCCCGGAGACGCCGAGCCCGGCGACGGCGACCGGGAGTCCGGCCCAGTCCGGGGCGGTCGGTTCGGGGGTGGTCATCCGGTCACCCATCCCGCGTAGAAGAGGCCGAGGCCGACGGCCACGCAGAGGCCCTGGATGATCCAGAACCGGACCACGACCAGGACCTCGCTCCAGCCCTTGAGTTCGAAGTGGTGCTGCAGGGGGGCCATCTTGAAGACGCGCTTGCCGGTCATCCGGAAGGAGCCGACCTGGATGATCACCGAGAGGGTGATGATCACGAAGAGGCCGCCCAGCAGGACGAGCAGGATCTCGGTGCGCGAGCAGATCGCCAGACCGGCCAGCGCGCCGCCGAGGGCCAGCGAGCCGGTGTCGCCCATGAAGATCTTGGCGGGCGAGGTGTTCCACCAGAGGAAGCCGAAGCAGGAGCCCATCAGGGCGGCCGCGACCACCGCGAGGTCCAGCGGGTCGCGGACGTCGTAGCAGTTGGAGGTGGCCGAGGCCACGTAGGCGCAGCTCTGGCCGTACTCCCAGACGCCGATGAAGGTGTAGGCGCCGAAGGCCATCACCGAGGCGCCGGTGGCCAGGCCGTCCAGACCGTCCGTCAGGTTGACGCCGTTGGAGGTGGCGGCGATCAGGAAGTACGCGAAGATGACGAACAGCACCGGGCCGATCGCCCACTCGAAGTCCCGGACGAAGGACAGGTGCTCGGAGGCCGGGCGGCGGCCGGCGTTGTCGGGGAACTGCAGGGCCAGCACGGCGAAGGCGAGGCCGACGATGGACTGGCCGGCCAGCTTGGCCTTGGCCCGCAGGCCCAGCGAGCGGCGCTTGACGACCTTGATGTAGTCGTCGAGGAAGCCCACCAGGCCCAGACCGGTGGTCAGGAACAGCACCAGCAGCCCGGAGGCGGTCGGGCTCTCGCCCGTTATCGCCTTGGTCGCGAAGTAGGCCACCAGGGTCGCCAGGATGAAGGCGATGCCGCCCATCGTGGGCGTGCCCTTCTTGCTGTGGTGCGCCTTGGGGCCGTCGTCGCGGATGTACTGGCCGTAGCCCTGCCGGGCCAGCAGCTTGATCAGCGCGGGGGTGCCGGCCAGCGACAGGATCAGGCCGATCATGCCGGAGAAGAGGATCTGCTTCATTACTCGGCCGCACCGTCCGCGAGGAGGGCCTCGGCCACCTTCTCCAGCCCCACCGAACGGGAGGCCTTCACCAGCACCACATCCCCCGGCCGCAGCTGACTGCGCAGCAGTTCGACCGCCGCGTCCGCGTCGGACACCAGCACCGACTCCTCACCCCACGAACCTTCGTTCCTCGCGCCCAGTTCCATGCAGGCCGCCTCGCGTCCGCCGACCGCCACCAGCTTGGTGACGTCCAGCCGGACGGCGAGCCGCCCGATGGCGTCGTGCTCGGCCAGGCTGTCCTCGCCGAGCTCCCGCATCTCGCCGAGCACCGCCCAGGTGCGGCGGCGCTCCGGGCCGCGCCCCCCCATCGAGATCAGCGCCCGCAGCGCGGCCCGCATCGAGTCGGGGTTCGCGTTGTAGGCGTCGTTGACGACGGTGACACCATCGGCCCGGTCGACGACCTCCATGCGCCAGCGGGACAGCGCACCCGCCTGGCTCAGCGCTTCGGCGGTGTCGTCGACGGTCATCCCGAGCTCCATCGCCACCGCTGCGGCGGCGAGGGCGTTCGAGACGTGGTGCTCACCGTACAGGCGCAGCTGCACGGGTGCGGAACCGGCCGGGGTGCTCAGTGTGAAGGATGGACGTCCGGTGGAGTCCAGGCGAATGTCCTGTGCCCGGACGTCGGCGTCCGCGGACTCGCCGAAGAACACCACCCGGGCCCTGGTCCGCGCCGCCATGGCGCGCACCAGGCGGTCGTCCGCGTTGAGGATCGCCGCGCCGTCGGCGGGCAGCGCCTCGACGAGCTCGCCCTTGGCCTCGGCGATCGCCTCCTGGGAGCCGAACTCGCCGACGTGCGCGGTGCCGACGTTGAGCACCAGGCCGATCCGGGGCGGGGTGATCGAGGTGAGGTACTCGATGTCGCCCTTGTGCCGGGCGCCCATCTCCAGCACCAGGTGCCGGGTGGCGTCCTCGACCCGCAGGGCGGTCATCGGGTGGCCGATCTCGTTGTTGAGCGAGCCGGGCGGGTAGACGGTGTCGCCCAGGCGCTCGAGCAGCTGGGCGACGAGGTCCTTGGTGCTGGTCTTGCCGGCCGAGCCGGTCAGCGCGACCACGGCCGCCTCGGAGCGGCCCACCACGGTGCGGGCGAGCTTGCCGAGGGCCTCCACCACGCTGTCGACCAGCACGGCGGGCCCGTCGACCGGGCGGGAGGCCAGCACCGCGACGGCGCCGGCCTCGACCGCGGTGTGCGCGTAGTCGTGGCCGTCCACGTGCTCGCCGACGAAGGCCGCGAACAGACCGCCGGGGCGGACCTTGCGGGAGTCGACCTCGACCGGGGCGGTCACCAGGGCGTCGGGGTCGGCTCCGGCCAGGGTTCCGCCGACTGCGGCGGCCACCTCGGCGAGGGTCAGTGCGATCACGGCTGCTCTACTCCTCCGGTGCCCCGGGCGGCCGTGGTCCGCGCGATGGATTCGCGCAGCACCTCCCGGTCGTCGAAGGGGCGGATCTCGTCTCGTACGTACTGGCCCAGCTCGTGTCCCTTGCCGGCCACCAGCACGGTGTCGCCGGCCTGGGCACGGGCGACCGCCAGCTCGATCGCCTCGGCGCGGTCGGGCACCACCAGGACGGCGCCGCGCTCGGCCTCGGGCACCGCGGCGGCGCCGTTCAGCATGGTGGCGAGGATCGCCAGCGGGTCCTCGCTGCGCGGGTTGTCGCTGGTCAGCAGGGCGGTGTCGGCGAGCCGGGCGGCGATGCCGCCCATCGGGGCGCGCTTGTGCGGGTCGCGGTCGCCGCCGCAGCCGACCACCACGTGCAGCCGGCCCTTGGTGACCTCGCGCAGCGAGCCGAGGACGGCCTCCAGGGCGTCCGGCTTGTGCGCGTAGTCGACCACCGCGACGTACGGCTGGCCCGCGTCCACCCGCTCCAGGCGGCCGGGCACGCCGGGGACGGCGGCGACGCCGGCCACGGCCCGCTCCAGCGGGAGCCCGGCGGTGGCGAGCAGGACGATCGCGGCCAGCGCGTTGGCGACGTTGAACGGGCCGGGCAGCGGGACGGAGGCATCCGCCTCGGCGCCGCCGGGACCGAGCACCCGGAAGGTCGAGCCGACCGGGCCGAGCTGGACGTCCACCGCGCGCCAGTCCGCCTCGGGGGCGCCGGTGGCGGAGAAGGTGGCGACCGGGATCTTCGCCTCGGCGGCGAGCCGGCGGCCGTAGGCGTCGTCCAGGTTGATCACGCCGGCGCGGGACTTGCCGGGCTGGAAGAGCCGGGCCTTCGCCTGGAAGTAGTCCTCCATGTCCGGGTGGAAGTCGAGGTGCTCGGGGGTGAGGTTGTTGAACAGCGCGACGTCGTAGGCCACGCCGTCGGTGCGGCCGTAGACCAGGGCGTGGCTGGAGACCTCCATGGTCACCGCGTCCGCGCCGCGCTCGCCCATCACGGCGAGGATCGCGTGCAGGTCGGTGGCCTCGGGGGTGGTCCGCTCGCTCTTGATCCGCTCGTCGCCGACCCGCATCTCGACGGTGCCGATCACACCGGGGTGGCGGCCGGCGCCGCGCAGGCCGCCCTCGACCAGGTAGGAGGTGGTGGTCTTGCCGTTGGTGCCGGTGAGCCCGATCATCAGCAGCCGCTCGGACGGCCGGTCGTAGACGGCGGCCGCGAGCTCGCCCATCCGGGCCCGGGGCCGGTCGACGACCAGCAGCGGCAGACC
Organism: Kitasatospora sp. NPDC097605; assembly: GCF_040302725.1. NCBI lineage: Bacteria > Bacillati > Actinomycetota > Actinomycetes > Kitasatosporales > Streptomycetaceae > Kitasatospora > Kitasatospora sp. NPDC097605. The sequence continues at coordinate 223,180 of NZ_JBEOSF010000009.1, forward strand.
GGTGCCGGCCGCCAGCTCGGCGCCGGCCGGGTCGGTGAGCACCGCGACCGCGCCGGCCTCGGCGGCCTGCCCGGCGAACGACGCGCCGTGGTGGTTGGCGCCGGGGAACGCCACGTACAGGTCACCGGGGCGGACCTCGCGGGCGTTGTGGGTGACCCCGGTGACCTCGGGTCCCTCGACGGGGTCGAGGCCCAGCAGGCGGGCGACCTCGGCGAGCGGCCGGGCGCCGGTCCGGGCGGGGCGGGGCGGGCTCACGGTGATTTGATCGGGTTTCGGCACGGCGGAGAGGCTATCCGCCTCAGGGCGTCCAGGGCCAAACCGGCCCTTTCCCGCACCGGCGGCCGCACCCGCACGGTCGTTGCTCATGGTCGATCACGGCTTCCACTCGACGGGCAGGTTGGGCGCCTCGCTGCCGCTCGGCGGGACCTGGAGGGTCTTGAGGGTGAACTCCATCACCTGCTTGAACACCGGGCCGCACAGCTGGCCGCCGAAGTGGCCGTTGACCGGGTCCTGGATCACGCAGGAGACGGTGACCCGGGGCTGGTCGGCCGGGGCGAAGCCGATGAAGGAGGCGGTGTAGCCGCGGTAGCCGCCGGCCTTGGGGTCCACCCGGTTGGCGGTCCCGGTCTTGCCGGCGACCCGGTAGCCCGGGATCGCGGCCTTGCCGCCGGTGCCCTGCTCGTCGGAGACGACCGACTCCAGCATCTCGGTGAGGGTCTTGGCGGTCTGCTCGCCGACCACCCGGGACTGCTCGGGCGCCGGGGCCGCGGAGTACTTGCCGTCCGGCGCGGTGGTGCCCTGGACGACGCTGGGCTCCACCCGGACCCCGCCGTTGGCGATGGTCGAGAACACCGAGGTCGCCTGCAGCGCGTTGACCGACAGGCCCTGGCCGAACGGGATCGTGTACTGCTTGGACGCCTTCCAGTCCTCCGGCTTGTCGAGCAGGCCGGCGGTCTCGCCGGGGAAGCCGAGACCGGTCGGCTGACCGATGCCGAACTTCCGCAGGTAGTCGTAGAGCACCCGGTTGGCCTCGGGCTGGGTGGCGCCGAGGGTCTGGGCGGCCTCGATGGTGCCGATGTTGGAGGACTTGGCGAGCACACCCGCGAGGGTGAGGTACCAGGTGTCGTGCTCGACGTCGTCCTTGAACGCCACGTCACCGCGGACCAGCGGGTACGGCACGGTGACCTTGGTGTCCCAGGTGGCCTTGCCGGTGTCCAGGACGGCCGCCATGGTCATCAGCTTGGCGGTGGAGCCGGGCTCGTAGGCGTCCTGCAGGGCGGCGTTGCCGAGCTGCGAGTTCCTGGCCGTGCTCAGGTCGTTCGGGTTGAAGCCGGGCGAGGTGGCCATCGCCAGCACCTCGCCGTTGCGCACGTCCTGGACGATCACGTAGCCCTTCTCCGCCCCGGCGTTGGAGACCTGGTCGGTGATGGCCCGCTGGGCGGCCCACTGGATGTCGCGGTTGATGGTCAGCCGCAGGTCGCTGCCGGGTACGGCGGGCTCCAGCGAGCCGCCCGCGGTGGGCACCAGACGGCCGCCGGCCTGGGCGTAGCTGCTGTGGCCGTCCTTGCCGGCCAGGAGCTTCTGGTACTGCTGCTCCAGCCCGCCGGCGCCCTCGCCCTCGGCGTTGACGAAGCCGACCAGGTTGGCGGCCAGCCCGTCGGACGGGTAGACCCGCTTCTGGGTGTCCCGGTTGAAGACGCCGGCCAGCGGGTTGACGCACTCGTTGTCCAGCCGGGTGCGGCCGCCCTCCTCGGCGGGCTTGTTCAGCAGCCGCTTCTGGGCCTGGCAGGCGCGCGATCCGGCCTGCTTCTCCAGGCCGGACTTGAGGTCGCTGATCTGGTTCTTGACGTCCGGGGTCTGCTGGGCGGCCAGCCGCTTGTAGCGGCTCTTGGGGGTGTGCAGGTCGGCGGCGATCTTCTCCTTGGGCACGCCGAGGATCGGCGCCAGCAGTGCGGCCGCCTGCTCGGGGGCGTCGGGCAGACCGGTTGCCTCGGGGGTGAACATCGCCGGGTCGGCGGTGATGTCGTAGGCGTCGACGGTGGCGGCCAGGGCGACGCCGTCGGAGGACGTTATCGAGCCGCGCTCGGCGGTGATCGGGATGTTCAGGTAGCGGTTGGTGTTGGCGTCGGCGGCCAGCGCGTCGGAGTCCAGCAGCTGGAGCTGGACCAGCCGCCCGGCGAAGATCGAGAACACCACCGAGAGCACGATGGTGATCACCCGCAGCCGGCGGCGCGGATCGGCCAGCCGGATCCCCCGGGAGGCCGGGCGGCGGGCCGGCGGCCGGCGCTGGGGGCGCGGCCGGGGGGCCGGGAGGCGTCCGTCGGGGCGGCGCTGCTGCGGGGCGCGCGCGGGGCGGGGGCGGCCGGACTGCTCCGCCCGGGCGCCCTGGCCCTTGGCGGCCGCCGGCTTGGCGGGCTGAGCCTTCGGGTTCGGCGCCTTGGGACCCTGCGCCTTCGGGTTCGGCGCCTTGGGGCTCTGGGCCTTGGGACTCTGGGCCTTGGGACTCTGCGCCTTCGGGCCGGGGACACGGCCGGCGGACTGCCCGCGCGGGGCGGCCGGGCGCGGCGCGGCGCCCTTGACCGGGCGGCGCCCGTCGGCACCGCCGGAGGGCTGGCGGGGCGTGCTCATCGGCCGGCACCCCCGCTCGCGTGCGGCGACGGCTGCGCCGGGCCCGGGTTGACCTGGACGGTGACGTCGCCACCCGGCGCCGGGCCGGTCGGCGAGGCGGCGGCGGTGGGCGGCGGCGGGGCGGCCGGGGTGCCGGTGCCGGCGGCCGGCGCGCCCTCGGCGGGCTGCGTCGTCGGCTGGCCGGTCGGCTGGGTGCCCGGCGCGGGCTGCTTGCCGGGCCACGGTTCCGCGGTGGACCGTTTCACCGGAGGGCTGTCCTGGGCCGCCTTGGGCGTGCCGACCACCGCGCCGCCGTTCGGCAGGTCGAGGAAGGCCATCCCGCCGGCCGGCACCATGCCCAGCTCGGCGGCCCGGCGGGCCAGCGCGTCCGGCGCGGAGTTCTGGTCGATCTGGTGCTGCAGCCCCTGCTGCTCGTCGGTCAGCACGGTGGTCTGCCGCTGCAGCCGGGACAGCTCGAAGGAGCCCTCGTTGAGCGCGGTGTTCAGCGCCAGCAGCCCGAGCAGTCCGGCCCCGAGCAGCAGCACCACCAGCACCGCGAACGGCGTACGCCCCCGCACCGGCCGGCCCGGGCGCACGGTGATCCGCGCCCTGCCGCTCTGCCCGGGGAGCAATCGGCTCCCCGCCCCGCCTCCGGCCACCGGCCCCACTGTCTTTCCTCCGCCCTTCGGACCGCCCCGGTGCCGGTCAGCGCCGGGTGCTTCGGTCCCTGATCCTCTCCGCCACCCGCAGCCGCACGGGCGCGGCGCGCCGGTTCTCCTCGATCTCCTCCTCCGTGGCCAGCTCGGCACCGCGAGTGATCAGCTTCAGCCAGGGCTGGTGCTCCTCGGGGATGAACGGCAGCCCCGGCGGGGCGGTGCTGGTCGCCCCGGCCGCGAAGTACTGCTTGACCAGGCGGTCCTCCAGCGACTGGTACGACATCACGACGATCCGCCCGCCGAGCGCCAGGACGTCCAGCGCCCCGGGGATCGCCCGGTCCAGGACCTCCAGCTCGCCGTTGACCTCGATCCGCAGCGCCTGGAAGGTCCGCTTGGCCGGGTTCCCGCCGGTGCGGCGGGTGGCGGCCGGAATGGCGTTGCGCACCAACTCGACCAGACGCGCGCTGGTGGTGAACGGTTCCTTCTCGCGCTCCCGGAGGATGACCGAGGCGATCTTGCCGGCGAACCGCTCCTCGCCGTACAGCTTGAGGATCCGGGCCAGTTCGCCGTGGCTGTAGGTGTTCAGCACCTCGGCCGCGCTGATCCCCCGGGTCTGGTCCATCCGCATGTCCAGCGGCGCGTCCTGGGCGTAGGCGAAGCCGCGCTCGGCCTCGTCCAGCTGCATCGAGGAGACGCCGAGGTCGAACAGGACGCCGTCGGCCTCCGGGACGTCCAGGCGCTCCAGCACCTCGGGGATCTCGTCGTAGACGGCGTGCACCAGGGTGGCCCGGTCGCCGAAGCGGGCCAGCCGCTCGCCGGAGAGCTTGAGCGCCGCCGGGTCGCGGTCCACCGCGATCAGCCGGACGTCCGGGAACTGGGTGAGCAGGGCCTCGCTGTGCCCGCCGAGGCCGAGGGTGGCGTCCACCACCACCGCGCCGGGCCGCGAGATCGCCGGGGCCAGCGCGTCCATGCACCGCTGCAGCATCACCGGGACGTGCTTGGGTGCCGGCTCGTTGGTGGTCATGCGCTGTGGCGCCCTTCCTCGGTGCGAAAAGCCGCCCGACGTCCGGGGAGCTCCGACCATTCTGTCCCACCACGCGGCGCGGCGGTCGCACGGGCCGGGCCGCGCGGCCCGTGGTCCCCGCCCGCTCCTGGGGAAGGTCGTGACCGCCCGGCGCCGGGGAAGGTGCGCCAGGTGGCACGGAGAGCGGGTGGAGGCCACGGGCCGCGTCGGTCACCGCACGGCCGGAAAGGCCCGGTTGACGGGCCCCGGCGGGTGTGCTCCACTGCGCCGCAACTCTATCGCGCACGCCCCTCCAGTCAATGGCCCGCTCCGGCGCACCACCCGGGCGGCGGTACGGATCACCGCAGGTCGCGAGGGTGCTCGTGGCACATGCCACGGGCCCTGCGCACCACCCGGTCGGCCGACGGCGCCCCGCCCTCGTTGTGGATATGCCTTCGGTCACAGGAGCCCGCTCTGTAGCAATCAGCCCCACCGCGAACGGGGAAATCGCACTAACGTCTTCACCATGACAGTGACCCCCGACCGGCCCACGCCGACCGCCGCTGCCGACTCCGCCTCACCGACCATCATCGACCGCTTCGTGGCCTCCAACCGCGACTACGCGGTGACCTTCCGCGACGGCGGCATGGATGCCCGCCCGGTGCAGAGGATCGCCGTGGTGGCGTGCATGGACGCCCGTCTCGACCTGTTCGCCGCGCTCGGCCTCGAACTCGGCGACGCCCACGTCATCCGCAACGCGGGCGGCGTGGTCACCGACGACACCATCCGCTCCCTCACCATCAGTCAGCGCGCCCTGGGCACCCGCTCGGTCGCGCTGATCCACCACACCGGCTGCGGCCTGCTCGGCCTCACCGAGGACTTCCGGCGCGAGCTGGAGGTGGAGGTCGGCCAGCGCCCGCAGTGGGCGGTCGAGGCCTTCGTCGACCTGGACAGCGACGTCCGCCAGTCGATGCAGCGGGTGCGCACCTCCCCGTTCCTTCTCCACACCGACGACGTGCGCGGCTTCGTGTTCGACGTCCACACCGGCCTGCTGCGCGAGATCGACTGACCCCCCGCCGCCCGACCGGCCCGGCCAGCGCCGTCCGGGCCCCGGCGGGCGCTCCCGGCCCCCTCCCGACCTGCGCGGCCCTTCCAAGTGGTGACTTCTGGCGTCCGCAGGGGGGAGAATGCGCCTGCCGGTCTGACCTCGAACCACCTGGGGCGGCCAGCCGCAGGCCGTCCCCCGGCACCCGGCTCCCGCACGCGGAACCACGCCCGGAGGGGCCGCGTCCAGCATGGGGTGGGGCCGGGCTCGGACGGAGCCGGTCGTGGTGTGCCAGGGAGCGAACGGGTGACGAGCTACAGCGATCAGGCCGGTCTCGACGGTCGTGCGGGAGGCGGCCAGGAGGCACCGGGCTACGCCCCGGTCGGCCTGCCGGAACTCGCCGCCGTCGTCGACCGGATCCGGGCCAACATCGAGAGCGTGATCGAGGGCAAGCCGGAGGCCGTCCGGATCGCCCTGACCGTACTGCTCGCCGAGGGCCACCTGCTGCTGGAGGACGTGCCCGGCGTCGGCAAGACCATGCTGGCCAAGGCGCTCGCCCGGTCCGTCGACTGCACCGTCCGGCGCATCCAGTTCACCCCCGACCTGCTGCCCTCGGACGTCACCGGCACCAACATCTTCGACCAGCAGCAGCGCGACTTCGAGTTCCGCCCCGGCGCGATCTTCGCCCAGATCGTGGTCGGCGACGAGATCAACCGCGCCTCGCCCAAGACCCAGTCCGCCCTGCTGGAGTCGATGGAGGAGCGCCAGGTCACCATCGACGGCACCAGCTACGAGCTGCCCTCGCCGTTCATGGTGGTCGCCACCCAGAACCCGGTCGAGATGGAGGGCACCTACCCCCTCCCGGAGGCCCAGCGGGACCGCTTCATGGCCCGGATCTCGATCGGCTACCCCAGCCCCGAGGCCGAGTTCGCGATGCTCGACGTGCACGCCGGCGCCAGCCCGCTGGACGACCTGCAGCCGGTCGCGCACGCCGCCGACATCCTCAAGCTGATCGACCTGGTCCGCACCGTGCACGTCGCCGACCCGGTCCGCCGCTACGCCGTCGACCTGGTCGCCGCCACCCGCAACAGCCACGAGCTGCGGCTCGGCGCCTCGCCGCGCGCCACCCTGCACCTGGTCCGGGCCGCCCGCGCCGCCGCCGCCCTGGACGGCCGCGACTACGTCACCCCGGACGACATCCAGCGGCTCGCCGTCCCGGTGCTCGCCCACCGCCTGATGCCCACCGCCGAGACCCAGCTCAGCCGCCGCACCGCCGAGCAGATCGTCGCCGACCTGGTCGCCCGGCTGCCGCTGCCGCGCCCCCAGCAGGGCGGCCCGGCCGTCCGGAGGGGCTGAGGGTGGGCCCGACCGACGAACCGTCGGGCCTGCGCGCCGGCCTGCGCGGCCTCACCACCCGGGGGCGCTCCTTCCTCGCCGCCGGACTGACCGCCGTGGTCTGCGCGTACGTGCTCGGCCAGGACGCGCTGCTGCGCGTCGGCGTGCTGCTCGCCGTCCTGCCGCTGGCCGCCGCGCTGCTGCTGGCCAACACCCGCTACCGGGTCGCCAGCGGCCGCCGGCTCACCCCGCACCGGGCGGTGGCCGGCCAGGAGGCCCGGGTGCACCTGCGGGTGGACAACGTCTCGCGGGTGCCCACCGGCGTGCTGCTGCTGGAGGACAAGGTCCCCTACGTGCTCGGACCGCGCCCGCGGTTCGTGCTGGACCGGGTCGAGCCGCGCGGCCACCGCGAGGTCTCCTACCGGGTCCGCTCCGACCTGCGCGGCCGCTACCCGCTCGGCCCGCTCCAGCTGCGGCTCTCCGACCCGTTCGGGATGTGCGAGCTGAACCGCTCGTTCTCCGCCTCCGACGTGCTCACCGTCGTCCCGCAGGTGCTGGCGCTGCCGCACGTGCGGCTGAGCGGCGAGTGGGCCGGGCAGGGCGAGAGCCACACCCGCTCCCTCGCGCTGGCCGGCGACGACGACGTCATCCTGCGCGAGTACCGGGCCGGCGACGACCTGCGCCGGGTGCACTGGAAGTCCACCGCCCGCTACGGCGAACTGATGGTCCGGCGCGAGGAGCAGCCCCGCCGGGCCCGCGCCACCGTCCTGCTGGACACCCGCGAGATCGGCCACCGGGGCAGCGGCCCGGCCTCCTCCTTCGAATGGGCCGTCGGCTGCGCCGCCTCCGTCGCCGTGCACCTGCTGGAGCGCGGCTACCAGACCCGCCTGCTCACCGACACCGGCCGCGCCGTGCCCGGTCCCGAAGGGGACGGCGGGCACACCGCCGCCGACACCTCCGGCGTCATCCTGGACGCGCTCGCGGTCGTCGACCTCTCCGACGGCGCCGGGCTCTCCCGTGCCGAGGAGCCGCTGCGGACCGGCGGCGAGGGCCTGCTGGTGGCCGTCCTCGGCGAACTCGACGAGGAGCAGACCGCCCGGCTCGCCCGGCTGCGCAGCCGCACCGGCGGCGCCGTCGTGTTCCTGCTCGACACCGGCACCTGGGCCGGCCTGCGCCTGCTCGCCCCCGAGACCGGCGGCGAGGAGTTCCGCGACCGGGCGCGCCGGCTGCGCGAGGCCGGCTGGACGGTGCTCACCGTCCGCGCCGGCGACTCCGTCCCCGAGCTGTGGCGGGCCGCCGACCGGGCCGAGTCGCCCGCCCCCTACCGAGAAGAGGCCGGCGCGTGACCACCCGGGCCAAACTGACCGTGTACTCGGCGCTGGCCACCGCGCTGGCCGCGCTCTGCCTGACCCCGCTGCTGACCACCAAGGGCTGGATCGTCCAGGCCTTCCTGGCGATCGCGGTCGTCGCGGCGGTCGGCGCCGGACTGCGGCGCACGCCCTTCTACCGGTGGACCGTCCCGATCGCCCAGCTGCTGGCGCTGTTCGTCCTGCTGCTGCTCGCCTTCGCCTCCTCCGCGGCGGTCTTCGGCGGCGTGGTGCCCGGCGGCCAGTCGGTCCGCACCCTCGGCCGGATCCTCGGCCAGGGGTTCACCGACGTCCGCGACTACGCCATCCCCGCTCCGCCCAACCCCGGTCTGCGGCTGATCCTGGTCGCCTCGGTCGGCCTGATCGCCGTCGCGGTGGACACCGTCGCGGTCACCTACCGCCGCTCGGCCCTGGCCGGGCTGCCGCTGCTCGCGCTCTACTCGGTCGGCAACGGCCTGGCCGGCGACCAGAGCAGCTGGCTCTGGTTCGCCACCGCCGCCTGCGGCTACCTGGTGCTGCTGTTCGCCGAGGGCCAGGACCGGGTCTCCCGCTGGGGCCGGGTCTTCCGCGGCTCCGACCGCAGTGAGGGCGGCGGCCTGGGCTCACTCGGCCAGAACGGCCGCCAGGTCGGCGTGGTGGCCCTGGTGCTCGCCCTGCTGGTGCCGGCCTTCCTGCCGCGCTGGGGCTCCGGCCTGCTGCAGACCGGCTCCGGCACCGCCACCGGCCGGCACGGCGAAGGGGGCGTCAGCAGCCTCGACCCGCTGGTGGCCCTGACCGGGGCCCTGCCCAGCCCGCGCGGCGTCGAGCTGTTCACCTACTGGACGGAGAGCCCGTCCGCCGGCTCCACCTACCTGCGCACCGGCGCGCTGGACGCCTTCGACGGCACCACCTGGAAGCGCGGCTCGTCGGAGACGGTGCCGTTCACCGGCGCCCTGCCCGCCCCCGAGGGCCTGGGCCCCGTCGACGTGCCCGAGGCCAAGACCGAGGTCGCCGTCGGCAACCGGCTGGACGACGCCTGGCTGCCGCTGCCCTACCCGGCGCGGACCGTCAACCTGCGCGACAACTCCGCCTGGCAGCTCGACCCCGACACCGCCAGCCTGCTCCCCGCCAAGGACAAGGCGATCAAGGGCCTCAAGTACACGGCCACCGGGCTGGAGGTCCAGCCCACCGCCTCCAGCCTGCGCAGCGCCCCCAAGCCGCCCGACCGGATCAGCCGGCAGTACCTCACCGTCCCGTCCGGCCTGCCCAAGGTGGTCGAGCAGACGGCGCGCGACATCACCAAGAACGCGTCGACCCAGTACGACAAGATGGACGCGCTGCGCACCTGGTTCACCGGCCCCGAGTTCACCTACGACGCCACCACCAGGCCGGACAACGGCGGCGACGCGATGGCCGACTTCCTGGCCCGCCGCCGCGGCTTCTGCGTCCACTTCGCCTCCACCATGGCGGTGATGGCCCGCTACCTGGGCGTCCCCTCCCGGGTCGCGCTCGGCTTCACCCCCGGCGACACCAAGGGCAACAACGTCTACTCGGTGACCGACGCGATGTACCACGCCTGGCCCGAGCTGTACTTCGAGGGCTACGGCTGGCTGCGCTTCGAGCCCACCCCGACCCGCGGCGTCCAGCCCGACTACTCGGACCCGGTCTCCGCCCCGGCCACCCAGCCGACCACCGCACCGGCCCCCCAGCCGGGGGCGACCGGGCCGGTCCAGGTGCCGTCCGCCAACCCGGACTGCGACGCCAGGCTGCGCCGGACCGGCGACTGCGACGACCGGCGCGACACCGGGGCCCGCGCCGACGAGGGGGTCGGGCTGCCCTCCGGGAAGGCCCTGGCCGGTCTGGGCGGCGTTCTGGTCCTGGTGGCACTGCTGCTCACCCCGATGGTCTGGCGCGCCCGGCTGCGCCGGCGCCGGCTCGGCCCGGGCGGCAGGCGCCGGCCCGGCGGGCCGGGGCCGGAGGGGCTCACCGACGCACAGGTGCTGGCCGCCTGGGACGAGCTGATCGACTCCGCCTGGGACCTCGGCATCCCGCCGGACGAGTCGCGCACCCCGCGCGCCGCAGCCCGGCGGATCGCCGAGACCGGCGAGCTGGACGAGGCCTCGGCGGCCGCCGCCGGCCGGGTGGCGCTGGCCACCGAGCGGGTGCTCTACGCCCGCTCCGCGCAGGTCGGCGAGCCGCTGGCGGTGGACGTCCGGACCGCCCGGGACGGCCTGCGGGCGCGGGTCGGGCGGCGCGGCCGGATCAGGGCGCTGCTGCTGCCGGCGTCCTCCGCCCAGCTGCGGTGGCGGATCTCGGAGGCGCTGCTGACCGCCCGGCTGAAGGCCGGCGCCCGGGTGGCGCGGGTGTTCGGGGCGGCACCGCCGAACGGGTCGGCGAGCTCGCCGCCGGACTGCCCGGGCTGGCGATCCGGAAGGTCCCGGTCGAGCCGCTGCTCGGACGGATCTGGGAGC